>JJNX02000037.1 GCA_000681355.2 Peptococcaceae bacterium SCADC1_2_3 | reverse complement strand
GTTTTGGATTAGACAAAAGCAGCAAAATCTCTTTATATTAATGTTATATTCGATATTCACCCTTGTTTTTCCTGCTTTTTATGGAGCTCTTTCGGTTATTTTAAAGGGTTTTTGCAGTGGGATCATACATGAACCGTTATTAGCGCCTACCGAAGAAATCCTTAATGACTATAAAAAGAAGAGGAATACCTGGGAGGATTACGAAAAACGTTTTCTTTCACTTATGGCAGACCGTAAAATTGAGCAGAAATTAAATTACGAACTATTTAAAGTACCCACTGTTCTTTTGTGCAGCGAGGGAAGCTCCCGTTATTGCCACCGCAGACTTATTCTTGAGTATCTTCAGGATAAATGGGGGGACTTGAGTATTGTTCATCTTTAAATAACTGGAGGCTTAGAAAATGCCTGTGGTTGAAATCATTTGCCTGGCCAATTCAATAAAATGGGGAGGGCGGTGCGTTGCGGGGCTAAGAACTGATGGTCAGGGGTGGGTGCGTCCGGTATCCAATTCAAGACATGGTTCTTTGGATAATCGGCACTATAAGTTGCCTGATGGAAGCGAACCCCGCCCTTTGGACGTTTTGAGAATCAGTTTAAGGAATCCCCAACCTCAACCATACCAACCAGAAAATTGGTTGATTGATAACGTGTCCTGGCAATTAATTAGCCGATCGGCATCTTGCAATGTTATCAATATCATTCAATCCTATACCGAAAGTGGATCGTTGTTATTTGGCAATACTTCCGACCGGATTTCTTTTGAATCACTCAGTCAAAACCCGACCCGCTCTTCTCTTGCTCTAATTATTCCCAAAAACTTAAATTGGTATATAACAACTAGCATTGTAGATAAGCGTCAGATCAGGGCGCAATTTGTCTTATCTGGATTACCCTATAATCTGGCAATCACTGATCCTCTTTGGATAAAGCGCCTCAGCAGTCTGAAATATGGATACCATCCACTTTCAGCGGCTGGTGTATCAAAAGATGAAAAAATACGGTTAGTAATCAGCCTAGGCGAACCATTCCAGGACGGTTACTGTTATAAACTTGTGGCGGCAATAATAATATTGCCGGATCTTTGTAGAAATAGATTTTAAAGCCTGGTGGGTATGGAATCACCGTTGCCGGCAAATCTGCTGAATAATTTTAGTGTGGAAACGCTGTAGGGAGAAACATTATATAACGTATCTGAAAGGGGCCCATGGCCGAACTGCAGTGGAGAAGTTGTACAAAGAATAGACGCAGATAAAAAGCTGATTGGCAATGAATAATGAAAAAGTGGGTCAGATTCCATACTAAGGACGGCCATACGAATAAGTTGGGAGCCATCTACATAAAACAGCGAAGTGCGAATAAAAAACAGGCCATTCTATTTGCAGCCACAGCATTTTGTAGATATAATAACCATTAGATAAACCGCATACTGATAAAAACCCCAGCCGCGCCGGGTATTCATTATGCCAAGGAGCAACGCCTGAAAGTATGGAGGCCAGGAATAAAATTGGTATATACTCTGTATAAACGTCTTTTCGAAAGGGACTGCGCAAATGCAAACTCATATCGCAAAATGGGAAAATAGCTTAGGGGTCCGGATACCCAAGTGGATGGCCGAAAAAGCCGGACTCACCGAAGGAATTCCAATCATCCTTGAGGCGGAAAAAGACATTATCGTCATTCGCAAAAAAGTATATGACTTGGAAACGCTCCTCTCTCAAGTCACCCCCCACAATATTCACGTCGAAATCGAATACTCAAGCGGGAGAAAAAACCCGACAGGGACCGGGCTCTGTCAGTTTTTTCTTTTTCTATAAATTTGCTTAAAAAGAAGGTTAATATGCCAAAGAATGAAGAAATAATAATTCGCCCGGCAAATTTAGCTGATGCGAAAGCAATCGAAGTTATCTTGCGGGAACTCGGCTGGTTTGCTCATCTTAATGGAGAAACTCCTTCTGTTACCGAAGAGCGTATTTCACGGCACCTCGAACTTTGCAGCGTCGGCGAAAGTCACCTGGTTTTGGTTGCCGAAAACCAAATTGGTGAAGTTATCGGCTATATTGCAGTTCACTGGCTGCCGTACTTGATCCTGGCCGGTCCGGAAGGCTATGTTTCAGAGTTGTTTATCCGGGAATCGGAATGGGGTAAAGGAATTGGCCGCAAGTTGCTGGAAGCTGTCAAGAATCAAGCCGTCAGAAGAGGGTGCGCGCGGCTTATGTTGTTAAACGGGTGCAACCGCCCGTCATATGAAAGAAGCTTTTATAAAAAACTCGGTTGGCAAGAGCGTCCGGAAGTTGCTAATTTTGTTTTGCCACTACATGGGAAGGCGATGGGACATGCAACGGCATTTTGAAACAAATTGCCGAAAGCCAGTTGAACATTTTTTCTTAAGAATTATTTTGCGATCGTCTTTATCGTTGGTCTTCTAATATAAATTTCTTTGCTTGATTGGATTATGGAGGGATTGCTTGAAAGGGCGGGGTTTACCATAAACAGTGCTTCCTATGACGGAGGTTATATGGCAGTTTATGTATGTACTGCGGCTCTAAGACATTATTATGCGAAGGAAATTTGAAAGAGGTTGAAGTACGATTTCTCCTGCTCTGAATCAGCTTTCTAATCCACTGCGCCTTTGGACAATCCAGAAATTCGAAGCGTGGGCGCAGTTTCAAAGAACCGGGGTTTTACGTGGCGACGGGCGCAGGGTGTGGCGGGTATTTTTGCCCGCTTACCGCTGGATGAGGGAACGGATGCAAAAACAGTTGCCCGGTTATTCCGGTGGTTACCCTGTATGGTTGTGGCACCGGCCAAAGCCTGATTTACGCCGCTCCGGCCACCTCGCGAAAGGAAGCAGGGCGGTACTCATTGAGGTTCTCCTGCCCGCCGATCGGATTCTTCTTTCCGACTTTGACGCCTGGCACTGTGTGTTGAATCGCTGGTTTCTTTATCTCTCGGAGAAGGAAGAAAAGTTTTGGGAGGCCGGAGCTCCAAAGGATTATCACCTTCACGGCAGATTGCCACCTGAATTAGAAAGAGAGTTAAAAGCTTCCTGGGAGAGGATTTTTGATCTTAAAGCAATCGCAGGGTCGGATTGGACGACGGGAGAACAATATATACAGGCTGTGGCGGAAGAAATCTACCTTTTTGAAGTAGCCCGGGTTAAAGAATTTATTGCCAGATAGCAGTAGTTTACCCGGGCAGGGATCCAGACTGCTACCGGTTATTACAAACAGATGTATTAATTTATTAATTTTCAATGTAGTCGATATACGCCGTGTTATCCTTGATTTGAGCGTGGATATTTCATTATAGTTTTTGCGTATTGCCGCAGACGGTTTTATGTTCATTACAAATACCTCCTGTAGTTGTATATTATGCTTATCATATGCTTATAATATGCTTATGTTACTACAACTATTTTCAAAAATCAAGATCACCTGCCCCGTGGAAAGGTCCTCTTCAAGAAAATTTAAAACACTTATCCGCCAACTAAAACAATTTAATTTTTCCTGTCAAGACATATGACGACTAAAAAATTCATATATCTTTTGTAAAGGATCACCAAGCAATATTAGGATACAAAAGAGTGCACCCTAAGCATAGGTCTGAAGGTTAACCATGTCTTCCATAACCTGTGCCTGAATTTTTTGAAAGATTTATATTAAACCCAGCATTTTAAGTATTCTTGAACGATCTAACGCATTTTCTCGAAGGGTCTGGGTAATGTTTGTAACTCCAAGAATCCTCAGTATGCTAATGACAAGGTTTCTAATAATCGCCATAACTCTCGGCCCATTATCCATGCGAATCTGCGACCTGTCTTCGTCAAATGCCATATCTCTTACATAATGCACTCTGTTTTCTATCGTCCAATGCCCACGGACAATTTCCAAAAGAGTTTTGTCATCTGCCTGCTCTTGTGTGAGGCTTGTAATACCATACTCGCACACATCGGATCTTTTATTGGTCTTGATTCCTATTCTTGTCCTCTCAATACGAAATACCCGTTCCACATGGGGAAACTCTACGTAACCCTTAAGCTTGTCACTTGACCTTAATTTGCGTATTTCTATCCGTCCGTGTCCTTTATCCGACGTTTTTACCTCAGGGGAAAAAATCATCGTCCTCTAATGTCGATATATCTTTTTTTAAGTTTCCCTGATTGTCTTTCACAATAAATACATAATCCGCTTCTCGTTTTTTTATATAGTTTGCCAGATCTACCTGGGTATGCATGGCGTCAGCCGTAATAACCTTGTCCTTTACATCTATTTTATCCAGTAAAGGTTGGGCGGCGGGTATTTCATTGCTTTTCTCGTCCACCTCCTGTTGAGCTAAAACCTCTCCACTGTCATGAACTACAGCCGCTACGAGATGTACTTTTTTCCCACTTTCCAATCTGGCACCTCGCAATGTCTTGCCGTCTAAAGAAATCCTTTTATACTCAACCTGCTCTGCAGTCCATTTCCCAATTACCCGATCTAATTCCTCCCCGTTGGTATCCTTGAGTACTCTAGAGAATGTCGTGTCGCTGGGAGCAAGGTATGTACGCGTATTCAAGTCATCATACTTGCACCCAAGAATCATTCGCTCCTCTTGTGTAAGACTTTCAGCAAAATCCTCGATACCCAAATAGCTCTTCATGCCTGCAAAACCTGCAAGTATGCTGATTGCTAGCACGGCTTTCTTCGGGTGCTGCTTACCTTGTCCTCCTCTTGAATCCTTAATCTCTTCTAACCTTTCCAATAATCCTCCGGAGCCTGTAATAGCAATGCTTTTTACTTCGACCATCACATTTCCTTTCCCTTTCCATTGAGGAAGCATTAGCTCAGCCGTTAATATGTCCCGAGCACCCTCTGATAGCTCCTTAATAAAGATCTCTTTCTTTTTTTCATGGTAATAATATTTTCCTGCATTCCGGCCATATCCCTTTGTTTCTCCTAACCGCTTCCACCCCGCAGCCTTGTAACATGTGCCGGCAAATCTGTTTTTTTCCACAAAGGTTTCTACCATTAGTAGAGGATGTCCGTGTCTATTTTCCCAGTCTTCACTTATCCTTTTCAGATTAAGAGCCAGTATCCTGGATGCCAGGTTCGTTATCCTTATCCATGGGAGAATGAGAAACCTCTGGTTATTGGCTATGTATTTTAGCCTTTTCCACTGCTGGTCACTTCGCCATCCTATCCATTTGTCACGGGCTGTACATTTAAATGCTGCACTTCCCCATCCTAAAAGTGCTACCCATTCTCCATCCATCTCTACGTCGTATTTTAGTACTTCTCCGGATAATCGCTTAAATCCAAGATAATGGTGTTCGTTCATCAACTGGTCCCATTTATCTCCTTCGGCTGGCTTTAACAACCCCACTTTGAGTTTTTGATCCTTTGTGTAATTTCCTTCTCTCATATGCTTATTTTATCATATGTGGTTGAAAAAAGCCACTACTGTTTATTAATTCGCTTCCTGACTGTATCTAAATTTTCTTGAAGAGGCCCTACCCCTCGCGCTAAAATGATCTTGGCCGCCGCCATGGACAGATAGGCGTCTTGGCCGGGGGCGGGCTGGATATGGTAATCGCTGATACTTCTGCTTTCCGATGCCACCGGATCTATCAAAACGACTGGTGCGCCTTTTTGGCGTATTTCTTTAATAATCGGCACCAGATTGATATTGGTAAGCACAGGGTTTCTACCCCAGAGGATCAGCGACCTGCTGTTCAGGTGATCCAGCGGGTCATGTGACACCCGGCATCCAAAGTCGAGGTTCTGAGCGGCCTGGCCGGGTCCGCCACAAAGTGTGCCGTAAAGAGTTGTAACGCCGCCGAATAGATTAAAAAACCTGGCATTTAGTAGTTTAAGCGCGGTGCGTTCCCCAAACCCCTGATAATATAAAATGGCTTCAGGGCCGAAACTATCCTTGATTTTGTCCATCCGCCCGGCGATTTCATCCAGCGCGTCAGACCAGGAAATCCGCAGCCATTCGCCGCCCCTTCTTCGTAACGGTGTCAGCACGCGCTCCAGACTATAGACCTGCTGCACGAACCTGGCACATTTATGACAGACTCTGCCTTTATTGACAGGGTGATCGGGATTCCCCCGCAGATTCACAAGTTTGCCATGTTCCACCGTGGCGACCAGGCCGCAGGTATTTGTACAGTCTTTCGTACAAGTAGTTATCACTTCTCGCTTCATAATCACAAGCCGGAACCCCATTTTTGAGTCATCATTGTAACAGTGTACTTTTCTATTTTCCAGGCTGGTATTTTACATTTGCCGCAGGCACAGAAACACCACTTGTTCCGCAACCACCTGGATGCCCTGCTGTTCCGGGAATTCCAGACGATAAATGTTTCACCGCAAAAAGTCGTTACTTCAGCAGTATTGCTGCTGATCTTCAGTGATTTGACACCATGAAGTATGCCGGAACGTGAAGGCCACAGCTTAATCTTTTCCAATAATTTAAAGAACCCGACATTTTTTCTGTAATACTTTTGCTTTTTTCTGTTCACGCCATTTTGAATTTCCCTGGTGATATCCACGTTATTTTTCAAACTCATATTTAAACCTCATTCCGTTAGTTAGATAATGCCTCAAACAACATGGCAGCTACGCCTATCTCCAAAGCATCATGGATCAATCTGTCCGCCATCAAGGGAAGGCATCCCTGGCTCAATCCCAAAGGTATGCCCGGCGCAGAAATCATGGTATCTTCTCTCACATATTCTTTAACAATTATTTCAGGTGCAGGCGTTGCATCAAATAATAACTTGTATTCCGGCAAAGCCTCATAAAAATCTCGCACTATCTGAACACCCGGCACCGTTTTTTTTAAATTCTCAGCTTTCTCCAGCTCAACATCATAAACAAAAACCCTTGCTCCATGACCTGACATAAACGCTGCCGCTCCCGTACCTACAGGACCTGCCCCTAGCAGCAGAACTTCCCTCTCCCGCAGCCCGCCCGACATTAAATCCAGGGCCGCGGCATACCCTTTTCCCGTAGCCTCTCCGTTGTCTACCACCACCCTGCCCGTAGAAATATTAATTGCGACAAAATGGTCGTCATCGGCCAGGAAGATCACTTTTGCGCCTTTTTTTACAGCTTCGGCCAGGCCGCCCACATCTTTATGCCCGGTAACAAACGCAGTGAATCCCAGGTGCTCAATGATCTTTTGTACTGAACCGGAGAAGCCGTTAATAATGCCTTCTCCACAGGTGACAGGGATAATAGCTACCGATGTGGCATGATGTAAATCATAAATCTCTTTTTCCGTACGGCCAATAGCGTGGGCCGCAATCCCTGCTAAAGATTTTCCTACATTTTTAACCAGTTGCTTATCGTATTCCTTTAAACTCTCAGCGATATATAAAACATCTTCTTCCCTTAACCTGGTCATATAACCACTTCCCCTTAAAACAACTACTATGAAAACAAAAATTTCGTTCATTTCTGATACACTGGTCATGGCTCTCTTATTGTAGGTTCGAATTCATTCGCACAATTGTTACCCTGGATTCACGCTCCGACGCTAACGCGCCGTATTCGAATGAATTCGAACCTACACCGCTCAACTACCCCAAATATATATTAACGGCCTGACCAAACCTTTGACTGAGAAGAATACCGCGGCTACCGACGTCGGACGTCTTAGACCGACGACTTAAAAATGCGAGTACATGTCCACACAATCTTCTATACCATATTGTTGCATGATATTTTGGATAACCTTACATCGCCTGATCCAGGCCTGATCGCGATCCTTGCCCGTAATGATCAGGGTAGCCACCCACTCTTCTTTGTCTTTACTAAAATTTGAAATGGCTTCTTCAGCGCCAAAAAAATCTTCATAAATACGAAGGCGGCCCGTCTCAGACATCATATGTTCACCGCCCACCTCAATACGCTTCCCTGAGACTTTAATATGCTCGTATACGACTCCTCTAGTTTTACCCGCTTTAAGATGTTTCTCCTCATTCTTTCCCGCCCGGCCCGACCATAAAACTTCCATCAGGTTTATCCCTGTAGATTTGTACACTACCGTAGGCGTTTGACTGGGCAGTCGCGCGTCTATTTCCAATACCTTCAATTGATCATCATGCAGAATGACTTCAACGTCCATAATTCCGTTCAAATTAAGTGCCTGGGCTATTTTAACCGCACACTCTTCAAACTCGCGCACTTTTTCCAGGGCCAGTCCGGCAGGCGCCAAAACTCTTTTACAGTCGTACCCGGCATCCATCTCCAAATCAGTGACCTGGAAGGCGCGATAATCGCCATTATGACCAATAACCTCAATGGAATAAGAAGGTCCCCGCAAATATTCCTGTTTGACCCATTCGTCAGAATCGCCCAGCTTCATGATCAGCTCATTAAAATCCCGGAGGTTGTCGACCTTATAAACATTTTCACTGCCGCTTGCCCCAGAAGGTTTTAAAGTAACAGGGAAACCACACCTGGGCCAGGGTTTTGGCACAGGTAGGCCGATCTCCGCAAAAAGCCTGTCCGACTTGATTTTAGAAGATGAAAGCGCATAGGTTTCAGGATCATAAAAAGTTTCTACGCCTGCTTCAAGAGCGCATTGATTTATGTTTTCCAGCGCCGCTCTGTTTTCCATAGCCGGAATCACAAACTGTACTTCTCTGAACAACCCCAGCAATTTGTCTTTTTCCAAAAAATCTATTTTTAAAAATTTTTCACACATACCTGCGGCCGGAGCGTCATTATCCCTGTCAACAAGCACAACCTGCCACCCGGCTTTTTGAGCCAGGTATACCGCTTCCACTCCCTGCAGCCTGCCGCCCATTACAGCTACCAGCACAGCATTTCCTTCCCCACATCACTTTTTCCCAACCTGCCCTGTTTTTCCGCCATCCACTTTATATATGCTTCAAGCGTGGCGGGAGTTAATGCACAATCCCGCAAAGCCGGCATGACGCCCCTGACCGTCCTGTACCCTTCAGCGATGTCCAGTGTGCTCTGAGAAACCCCAACCAGGCC
This sequence comes from Peptococcaceae bacterium SCADC1_2_3, assembly GCA_000681355.2. Lineage (GTDB taxonomy): Bacteria > Bacillota > Desulfotomaculia > Desulfotomaculales > Nap2-2B > SCADC1-2-3. The sequence continues at coordinate 10,442 of JJNX02000037.1, read as the reverse complement.
ACGGTCAGGCGGAATCAAAGATGTAACAACGTTGGCACCCGCGTCAAGCCGTTCTTTCAAACCCAGAATTCCTTTAACATCCAGAGACGCCGGGATCAACCGGTCAGGAAATAAAATGCGCATAATGGCAATAATATTCAACTCCAGCCTATCATCCGGTGAACCCAGACTATACAAAGGCGTACCATGCTGGGGCACAAAACTCATTGTCCTGACCTGTTCCGCTCCAAGGCTTTTCATTTCCAGAAAAGAATTCACTATGTCGTCGGCGGCATCTCCAACACCAACAAGCAGCCCTTCTTCCACCAGCATACCGATTGTTTTGGCATAAACCTTTATGGCCCATCTCTCACCATAACTCTGATCCAGTCTAAGTTTTTTATACAACCTGCGGTTGTGCGTTTCCTGATAGCAGGCATACCAGTCAGCCCCGGCTTTTTTTAATTCTTTAAGAACCTCTCCCGGAACAACGCCGGGAGAGATCATGACCGGCAGTCCGGTATTCTTTTTTACCAGTCTTACAATTTCAATCAAGCTTTCGTAACCTTCAAAACCATTGGAAAGGTACGCCGGGTCTTCTCCCATGGTCAAATCTATGAGATAAACTCCTGTCTCGGCCAGGGCACAGGCGATATCGACGACTTCCGACGCCGTCTTGCGATACCTTTGACACAGGCTGTTGGATTTCCGGTAATAGCAAAAAGCACAATCATTCCGGCAATAGGTGGAAAAATATACGAATCCGTAAAGAAACACCTTATCTTCGAAATACTTGCCGCGCAGTTCCCTGGCTGTTAAGAAAACTCTCTCCCTCTGCGCAGGATCGGACAGCTTGAGCAGAAATTTAATTTCTTCCCTTGCGAGCGGGATTTGGTGTAACGCTTTGTCCAATATTGGGTCAAGATTTATAGTTGCCATAGAAATGCCTCTTTTCCGTCCTGAAAATGTTGGTGTGAATGATTCACATCATCAGATGTTCAGCCGTACTCCGTCTAAATAAGTTAAGCTTTTCCCCATGCTGCGCACATTCTGCCCGCCCTCCCTGACCATCAGCAGGCGTTCCAGCCCAAATCCGATGCCTACCCACGGGCCAACCATGCCCCACCTTCCATCAAGAAAGTGCGGCCCAATGGCGCCGGAGCCCAATTCAATCTCTCCATGCATAACATCTATGGTTTTGCCATACACCACTGAAATAGCGTGTTCAAGGCTGTACTCGGGAATACCGGCCGCGTTCATCACAATTTTCGCTAACTGGACAATCCTTTCATGACGCTGTTCTTCCGGCAGGCCCCACTCAACCAGGTTGAGCATGGTAAACTCGTTCAAATGATTGTTGCCCTGGGATTCCTTGCGAAAACAAGAGCCGATTTCGAAGATGCGAACAGGTTTTTCCCAGAGCCTAAGCAAGTCCTTCAAAATGTAATACAAGTTTGGAGCAAGCATAGGACGCAGACATTTATTCTCTTCAAACCAAAACACCTGTGAAAAAAGCGCATGCTCATCAGTAATAGTCATTTTTTCAAGCAGCTTCCTGGAAAGGATAACCGGTGTTGTTACCTGAACAAAACCTGTACCTGTTAAAGCGTCGACCAGACGTGCTTCCAGTTCACATAATTCCGGCCGCCTAGTTTCGTTTCTCAATTTATTCAGACGCCGCTTGCCTTCATTAACAAGTAGCAGTTCCACTTGTTTAAAAGCAGCCTCCCTCTCAACCGCCGTGGGAAAACTCATGTTTTTCTGTGTTTCTGAAGCGTTTAATTCACTTAACCTTTTTTGCTGCGCCACGGTCCACAATAAAGACAACTAACTCCCCTCCCCGCCATTACAACACGGTTAGATCAGCTCAACCTGCCAGAGAACCGGGCGCCGCATGTGCGCCGCTGAGCTTTTCAGACAGCCATGTCCGATAAATTTTATACTCTCATCTTCATGTAATTGACATATTGCTTCTCCATAGGTCAAGCCGCCTGCCACATTTACCGGCTGTACCCGGCATAATCCCGTTTTCTCAAGAGCGGTGGAGGTTTTGCCGCACAGGTGTACAATGGCACCGCCCAGTTCTCCTTCTACCCTTTTTAAAATATTGCAAGATACCCTGCCGCTTATTTCCCTGTATATTTTGGGGCCGACTATTTCCAGCGCGCCTGTGGGGTCGGCGTATGATATTATCTTTGCGCCTTTCTCTATTCCAGTCAGAATATACTTTACGACACTGTTTTCTATCACTTGCAGTGCTTCATCAATCAGATCTTTATATTTACGAATTCCTTTATACAACGCCATCGAATCTATGAGTAGCGCCAGTATGGTGAACGGCCCCTCAACATTCAAAGTCACAACATTTCCGTTTTTCCACAGTATTTCAACACAATTCAATACTTCATTGATCCTGCCTCTGTTTAAGTTCATTTCTTTTATTTTAACCAGTTCTTCAATACTGTTGAATCTGTAGCGTGTAAATCTCGGCCCCGTTTCTTCATCGGGAATAATCACATCAGCCCCACAAGCTTCGGCTTCTACTGTCAAACAGAAAGGAACCCTGCACATACAGTCGCCCTTATATTCTTTTAAATGCTCAGCAATAACAGCCATGGCATTTTTGTCGGTATAAGCTTCATAGTAACTTATACCTGTTGCATTAATTATTGATACCGGTATTTCTTCAGGGCTTTCCCCCCGGCATTTAAAATCAACCGCGAGACTCATGCAATCAACTCCTCTGTTCGAATAAATTCGAACCTACAAGATTTTCGTGTCTAAGCAGGAATTTCATCAAGTATTTGCTGTATATGAGGGAAGGAGTCTTTGGCATGAGGGAAGCACATCGCATCATAAAAATGCGTCTGAAAATCGGGTTCCGCCGCCGTCTCGACAAACTGCATAAAAGCGGCCACCTCCCTGGCCTCTAAACGCTTGCCGGTATCCAGCAAAGCCAGTTTAGCGCCCTCCCCCGCGGCATTGCCGACGGCTGTGATATTTTCCAGGTCACAATCAGGAAACATCCCGATCACCAGCGCACTCTCCTTATTTATGTAACTGCCAAAGGCTCCGGCCAGGACAACGCTATCCACTTTATTTACGCCTCTTTTTTTCATAAGAATTTTAGCGCCTGCATATAACGCGGCCTTAGCCAATTGAACCGCCCGTACATCCTTCTGGGTTATGGTTATATCCTGACCAATGGCTGTCCGGGCGGCCCAGGCCAGAACATATTCCGGTTTCCCGTCTGACCCCTGGCGAATTCTTGGAAAATTAAGCTTTTTGCTGAACCTTCCGTCCGGTTGGATGACGCCTGCTTTAAACAACTCGGCAACGGCGTCTATAATACCGGAACCACAGATGCCTTTTACATATGGCTTTGGCGGCGTGTCAGGACACTCTTCCTCTCCGATGACCTTGATTTCCGGCTCCAAACTACACTGGTTGATCTTAACTCTTTCTATTGCGCCGGGAGCCGCCCTCATGCCAAATTTGATCTGAGCGCCCTCCAGCGCGGGACCGGTGGCGCAAGAAGTCGACAGCATACAATCCGCGTTGCCGAGGTCGATTTCGCCGTTAGTTCCGATATCTATAACAAGCATCATTTTTTCCTGCTTGTAAGGCTCTACGGCGATAAGCACGGAGACATTGTCCGCGCCGACAAAGCCGGCCTCAACAGGCAAACAGTGGATATTGCCGCTCCTGGCGATTTTTAGGCCCAGGTCTCTTGCTTTAATGTTCATAGGGTCTCTTATGGCGGATGCGAATGGAACGCACCCCAAATATTGAGGGTCTATATTCAATGTTATATGATGCATGGCCGTGTTAAAAACAAGAACCATTTCATAAATATTTTCATGACTTATGGCAACAGCTTGCGCCAGCCGTGCCACAAGCGTGTTTATGTCATCAATGATCATTTTGTGCAGCCTAGCCAGGCCGTCATCATTCATCATGCAATAAGAAATCCGGGAAATCACATCATCCCCGTAGCGCACCTGAGAATTCATCAGCGAGTCGCGCTTTAAAATATTACCTGTCGCCAGGTCGCAAAGATAAGCCGCGATCGTGGTTGTTCCTATGTCAACAGCGATGCCGTACATCTTCTCTACCCGTCCCGGTTCGACAGCTATAATCTCTGTGTCATGCCAAAGGGTAATGGCAGCCTTCCAGTTGCCTTTCCTCAAAATATTAGGCAGTTTCAACAAAACGCTGTAATCGATACTGATATCGTCCTTCAGGTGACTGTAATTGCATGTCAAAGCATCTTTAAGGCGCGTAAAATCGTCCCTGTAATCCTCTAAAGTCGGCTTTTTCATTTCAACATAATATTTTTTTATAGCGGGATTAAGATTGAAAGCCCTCTCTTTAGACGTTTCAAGAATAACTTGTTTAGCGCCATTGCTTTGCTCAGGCACAAAGACCAGGACATCTCCCTCTGTTTTGGCACAGCAGGCCAACCTGAAATGATCAACAATCTCCTCCGGCGTCAGCATTCGTTTTTCCTGCTCAGCCAATGGTGACAAATTAAAAAACCCTTCTTCAATTTTTACTTTGCACTTGCCGCATGTACCAGCGCCGCCGCATGGGGCTTCAAGATCAGCCCCCAACTTCCTGGAAGCCTGAAGGAGGGTACCCCGGGATACTAAACCACGGCGGCCTGACGGCTGAAAAATAACAGTACACTGCATTGCCGTCACTCCGTTTAATTGGGGACATTCCTTCCCTGGTTTGTTTACAACTATCGACTTTAGATTAACCAAGGAAGGTGTGTCCCCTTTCCTATTTGCAATATAAAAAGGAACATAAATATAGCTGCTGCGGTTAACAGCAGGCGCCGTATATATTTACGTTCCTCTTTAAATCAATCCAGCATGACTTTTTCACACCAGTTTCTATTAAATTTGGCGGAGAGTCCGGGAGTTACACCCGGCTACACGAATTTAGAGTCCATGCGCTCCTTTCGAGCCACTCTCCAAATGTAAATTAAAAATTTTTTTATTCCGGAATAGGCTACCTCCTTTGTAGTGTTTTTTGACCCGGCCGGGATTCCGAGTCCTCTAACCCGAAATTCCGGCCGCAATCCACTATTTAGTCCAGTAAGTAAGCCCTAAACCGGTCATGATCTTTACTGCCTCATCATATACATCCAGGTATTCCTGGGTAGGAACCAGCTTAACAACGTCATAACATTCTTGAAACGGTTTACCTTTAGGCGGATTTTTGTAGTCTTTTTCATATATCGCCACAAGCTTGTCCAAAATCTCGTTAACCCTGGCCGTCTCCATTCCGGCGACAGCATACGCCGCTTCTGCCATCATCCTTGCTTCTAGGCCGGTTGTATAGTTGGTAGCCACACCCTTGGAGGCAGCTACCCCGGATAACACTTCACGGCCACTGGCAGTGTCAGTGATGGCCTGTGCGGCCGTCTCCAACAAACACATTACAGTACATGGCCCGGCAATAGTGTAGTATTGATTGCCCAGCATTAAATTGGTGTTGGCCTCAATAGCCATGGCGCAGTGTCCGGCTACGGCCAGAGTCTCTCTGGCTGTAGTTATGCCCCAGCGCACATGGACGGGACCATCCAAATGCCAGGTCGCCTGCGTCATTACAAACGCATTAATAGTGGTTGCTACGTCAACAATGGTTGTTTCCTCCAAACCACCTGCATAGCCTCCATATATAGGCATCTGTTCGCACATGATGATATCTCCAGCCAGTACGTAATGAGCGGTGAAAACCAATGCGCCTACATCAATCTTCAACTCATTTAACTGGGATACTTCATGGCTGTCAGACTGCCTCATCCCGCCGGGAAAATCTGCTGCGATTACTCCGGCAGGAGAAAGAGATGTTTCATTCCCCTACAAGCCCATCCCCGGTCGACCGGCCCTGCTTTGAGCCGCTCGCACCAGTATGGCTTCGGACTTAACCGCCGCGATTTCCCAGGGGCTGCCCGGCACAGGGTCATGGCCTTTTATTGTTTGCAGCACACCATCCACAATGGTGTCTACCAGGGGCTCCTGCGCATAGGATTGGTGTATGGCCAGGAAGAGTTCTTCCGAACATGGCGCTCCCGTAGGCCCTCCCTGTATGATGGGCGGGTGGGAGTCGGTATAACTGCGGCAGCTCAATTCAACCGCGTCTTTTCCTTCACCGTATATGACCCTGGTCGGCGCCGCCGCTATGGAAGCCAGCACCTCTTCTTCGGTGTATTTGATTACCCGCTTGGTATCAATACAGTATACACCGCATTCCACCAGCATCTCCAAACCAGCTTTAAAGAGATTGTTGATCTGTTCTTTGTCGGTAGGAATGATTTGTTTTTTATCCATTTTGATGCCATATTTTTTCTTTAAGGCAGCAGCTGTCTGGGGTATAACCTTGTAGTCCCAGTCTTTTTCATCCATTTTCGGGCCGCTTTTAGCCCGATCATATATGTCGAATACTGTCAGTGCTTTAGCCAGAGCCATTTTATCCCCTCCTTATTTCCGCCATTAAGGCTTTTGCCTGTTCAACAGCCCCGGACGCAGTTTCCGCATAAGCGTCCGCCCCAATCTTCGCTACCCATTCCAGAGAGACTGGAGCTCCCCCGAACAGGCATTTAAACTGATCGCGGATACCTTCTTCTTTGAGTACTGCAACGATATCCCGTTGGGCGGGCATAGTGGTTGTCATCAGGGCTGATCCGGCAATAATGTCCACTTTGTTTTCTATTGCCTGTCGAACTACTTCTTCCACAGCTACATCCCTGCCCAGGTCAATTACTTCAAAACCACCGGCGGATAACATTGTTTTGACAATATTTTTGCCAATATCATGGATGTCCCCCTGCACGGTATGTATGAGTATTTTGCCCTGGGAAGCTTTTCTTCTGGCCTCGTCGGACATATCGCCGAAAAGCATGCCCATCGCTATCTCAAAAGCTTCGGCAGCAAGTAAAAGCTGTGGAATAAACACTTCTCCTTCGTCAAAAAGATCGCTGATAGTTGTCATCCCTTTTGACAATCCTTCATTGACGGCAATCAGAGGGTCAATACCGACTGTCACAGCTTCCCCGGCCGCTTCCGCAGCCAGATCACTGTCTGTTTCCTCAATTGCGTTTTTAAGTTTTTCTAAAATCTCCTGCTGACTCATCTTCTTACCTCCTGTTTTCCTTTATTAAATTCATCAAGGGCTTCAAAAAAGCTTTCTAAATTAGCTATTGGTATTTCCAGAGGAAGATCACATCCTGAAGATAAGACAAAATGCCTGTAAGGTTTCATTTTTTCCAATAATGCCTTTGTCGTCCCTTTAACAAGTTCTGTTGTTCCTTCATTTAACACCCTGGCTGGATCTATATTGCCAAACACTAGATAATCCTCGGGAATTTGAGAAATGACATCAACCATGTCCACCGCGTTACCGAAGTGATATCCTTTTGCTCCTGTACTAACCATGGAATTTACCAGTTTTACTGTTTGCCCGCAATTATGAAGGATAACAAAGAATCCTTCGTCCTGCACGGCATCCACAATCTCCTTGACATACCTGGACGAAAACTCATCGCATTGCTTGGGCGCCAACAGACCTGCTGTAGGTTCAGCCAACAACACACCATTTGCTCCCGCTTCCTTAAACGCTTTTGCATACGCTATGCCATACTGAGTGCATTTTTCCAATACGATATGAACCGTTTGCTTATCTTTTATGGAAGCTTTTAAAGCACGTTCAATACCCATTAAAACAGCCGCCAGAGAAAATGGGCCGAGCATTCCTCCGAATGTCGGACGGTCTGTAATGTTCTGTGCCGCTAATTCAGCAGCTTTCACAAATACAGGGCCACGACCCGCCTGTATGGAGGGCACCTGCAAACTTTCCGCGGACGCCCGGTCAAAGATGATTTCGTCGGTAACATGAGGAGCTTCCTTGTCCGAAAAGCTGACCTTACACCCGAAGGTTTGCGCTTCAGATGTCAAATCCATTCCAGTCATAGCGCCAATCATTGCTTGGAATTCAGATATAACATTTTTCATGTTTTCAAAATGAGCCTGTGCATTATCAACTACTTCTTTAACTCCCTTATTGCTCAAAGTAAGACAGGGAAAGAATAGAATGGGAAGAACTTTTACTTCATCAGCCTCAATAATATCACTAGCCCATTTGTCCATATTTATTTTAATGAATTATCCCTCCCCTTTTCAGTGTGTTTTCTGACCTTAACCGTTTCGTCGTTTACTAGATGGCTGCTTCTCCCGTTTCGCCGGTCCTGATCCGGACTACATTGTCAATTTTACAGGTAAAGATTTTGCCGTCTCCGATTTCCCCGGTTCTGGCACTTTCAGCAACTATCTTGACAATTTCTTCAACGTCTTTATCCGGAACCACCATCTCAATTTTTACTTTCGGGAGCAGGTTGATGCTGTATTCCGCGCCGCGGTAAACCTCGGTGCGGCCTTTCTGAAGCCCGCAGCCCATCACCTGGGTGACGGTTATACCATGGATACCGAATTTATTTACAGCTTCCTTAACATTCTCAAGTTTGCCCGGCCGCATGATGCACTCGATCTTGATCATGAGTTGACCTCCTTATCATTTTCATTACCGGCAGGCTGTTACAACACAGGTTTTGTTACCCCGGTAGCAACACTCGCAACAGACGTTCCAACATCGGCTCCGAATGGGACTCCGGATACAGTGTCGGCATAGGCGTTCTCTCCGTGCTGGGTAAAATCGAGGCCGATGTCCTGCTCTTCGTCAGTAGCACGCAGCTTAGTAAACACATTGATAACTTTTAAGATGACGAAAGTACCTACGATGGCTATGGCGTAGCTGGCCGCGATAGCAATTAACTGAGGCACCATCTGTCCCGGGTTGCCGAAAAAGGCACCGTCGTTGCCCAGTTCGTTCACCGCTTTGCTGGCAAAGAGACCGGTAGCCAAGGCGCCCCAGGTACCGCCCACACCGTGCACGCCAAAAGCGTCAAAAGAATCATCATAGCCAAACTTGGCCTTGACTATAGCTATTGCTACGAAACACACACTGCCACCCACAAGGCCGATGATAATGGCTGACATCGGTCCCACGAAACCGCAAGCCGGGGTGATGGCCACCAGGCCGGCTATGGCGCCGCTGGCCGCGCCCAGTACGGTCGGTTTGCCGTAGCGGAGCCACTCGACAATTACCCAGGACATCATCGCCGCTGCAGTAGCCAGGTGCGTGTTGATAAAAGCAATAGTCGCCAGGCTGCCGGCCGCCAGTGAACTGCCGGCGTTAAAACCAAACCAGCCAAACCACAGAATAGCAGCTCCCAGAACCGTCATGGGCACGTTGTGCGGGATCATCGGCTCTGTACCGTGGCCATTGCGCTTACCGATAACCAGGGCGGATACCAGGGCGGATACACCGGAAATAATGTGCACAACCGTCCCACCGGCAAAGTCGAGGGCGCCAAGGTTGCGGAGCCAGCCTCCCACGCCCCATACCCAGTGAGCAACAGGGTCATAGACAAACGTGGCCCAGGCGACTATAAAGATCAGGTAAGCGGGGAATCTCATCCGCTCTGCTACCGAGCCGGCTATAATCGCCGGCGTGATGATGGCAAAAACCATCTGAAAGATCATGAAAACCTGGTGTGGTATGGTAGTGGAGTAGTCCGGATTCGCTTCCACTCCCACACCGTTAAGGCCAAGCCAGTCAAGATTGCCGATAATATGGCCTACATCAGGCCCGAAGGCCAGGCTGTAGCCGAATATTGCCCACTGGATGCTGATGATTCCCATCGCGATAAAGCTAGTCATAATAGAGTTCAGAACGTTTTTCTTGCGGGACATACCTCCGTAGAAGAGGGCCAGGCCGGGTGTCATAAACAAAACCATGGCAGCCGAAATCAGGATAAATGCCGTATCACCGGAATTGATGGCGGGGGCTGCCGCTTCCACTGCTTCCTCGGCCCAAACCAGGGCCGGCAGTGTCATCAAAAAAGTAAGTGCCATAATTATAACCCGCAATATTTTCACTTTTTTCAACCTCCTAAAGTTAAATTTTAGCCTGGTTTGAGAACCATCAATTCAAACGCTTTTCTTTCAAAACTTGGCGCCTTACTTAGAAAGTCGTGTTTTCCTTTACAGGTTTTCTTTAAACAGAAAACGCTCTCATTACAGGCATTTCAGTCCAGTAATGAGAGCATCGCTGCTCAATCACACCTCTGTGATTTAAATAAAAAGCGCTTTTCAAGAATACCTTCTTGAAAGGCGTCGTTGCCGATTGATACTTCCTCGTATCCACTAATATAACTCCCTATAATAATAAATTGTAAATAATACTTTGTCAATACTTTTTATGAAATTTGAAGGTCCTCTTCAAGAAAATTTAAAACACTTATCCGCCAACTAAAACAATTTAATTTTTCCTGTCAAGACATATGACGACTAAAAAATTCATATATCTTTTGTAAAGGATCACCAAGCAATATTAGG
>JJNX02000036.1 GCA_000681355.2 Peptococcaceae bacterium SCADC1_2_3 | reverse complement strand
TGGGAGGTTAAAATAAACAAGCGGGATAAAGACAAAATCTAAAGCGATAATTTCCAGTTAATGTGTTCTATTAATAGGATATTATGGGATTAAAACAATTAGATTGGAGGGAAAAAAATCACCTTATATAAAGGCGAAAAAATGTCTTGACAAAGTTAGCCACCTTAAGGATTGACTCGGGAAGAAGCAGTTGACTTACGGAGACGGTTAGCAACTTTTGAGAGCGACTGGAACGCACCTGGTATGGATGCTTATGACAACTTATAAACAGGGAGATATCGTCTTGGTCTGGTTTCCAGATTCTAATTTGTTAACCGCAAAAAAACGCCCAGCAATTGTGCTACAAGCAGATAATTTACAAACAGAATTGGATCAATTGATTATTGGTATGATTATTACCAATCTGATACGTAAAGAGCACAAAAGTCGCATTTTCGTAGATATCCAGATGAAAACAGGGCAACGAACCGGACTTCTAAGTAATTCTGTAATCATGACTGATAATATTGCGACCGTCCGCTTATCAGAGATTTACAAAGGAATTGGAACATTCGTAGAGATGGACATATTGAAAGAATCATTAAGACATACATTCGGGATCTAAAGGGATTGATTAGTACCCGGGGCGTTGAAGCATACCTCTGAGCAATTTGCTGGTCGGTCTTAATCATCTTTTTAGGAGAAAAAGAGAGTAAACACCAAAAGAATTTATCCTCATCAAAAACTCCAGCCCTCCCATTTAAGGAGAACTGGAGTTAAATATCGCCTGTTAAGTCAAACTCCTGCCCTGGTACTGCCCTCTCCATGGGAGGATGCATCCGCACCAATATATGCCCGGGCAGGTTTCCTGACTCACGGATCATCGCTTGCTTACCGCCTTCCCGGGGGTTTCCCCAGTGGCTTTTTTGGTAAACCGCTACCCATTTACAGTGGCCCGACCGTCCAGGATTTTGCACCTGGTTCCCTTTTCCCTTGGCTTTAGCCAAGGGCACCCGGGCACAAATGTTATTCAATTAGTTATAAGGTAACCATTCAACACCCCCACCCTAACCCTCCCCCGTCAAGGGGGAGGGGAGTATTTGAAGGCCTCCCCCGTCAAGGGGAAAATAAATGATGATTGAATAGTTACAATTAAAGTTAAACTACCACATTTTTAAATGGTTGTCCAGTAATTTTATGGCAAAAAAAGAGAAAATCTAGTTTTATTGACAGGAAAGCTCTGGTTTACTAAATTTTTCTGATGAAAAAGAAAATTTTTTATCGGATACATACATGCCGCTGACGCGGTACCATCACAAGAATGAAAATGGCAATTGTTTATATGGCTATCCAGTTAGCTCAGAAAACCTTTCCTTTCTCTCCAAAACGTAGTATAACGTAGTATAATATAGATATGATATGATAAAAAGGAGAGAGAGGGAAAATGGCTAAACAAGAACCAATCAGCCTGCTTGAATTTCAATCTCGATTCCGAGACAAGGAAGCGTGTAGGGAACACCTTTTTAACCTATAGAACAGCCGGAAGGTTTTTGCTGTCCGAAATGCGGAAACAAAACGGCTTACCTCATTAAAACCAGACACTTATACGAGTGTACCGCTTGTAGTATAACGTTTCAACAAAGTATTCACGTTATATTTTCTCCAATCATTTAGGAAATAAATATGCCACAAAAGATCCTATATGTAAATATTATTATGAAACGATATAGTAGTTATCAGGTATCCGTTACCGCCGGTACCGTTATGCACAAAACAAGAACATCTTTAGTCGCGTGGTTTTGGGCGATCTATTTAATCGCCCCTGATAAGCGGGGCAGTTCTTCTCTTTTGCTAAAAGATTGCACTTGGTGTAAGCTACCAAACGGCTTGGGCAATTTCCCACAAAATTCGTAAAGCTTGTGAGCGAACAGAGACAGTCAATATAAACTTGCCGGCTTGATCAAAATGGATGACGCTTATTTTGGTGGCATCAGTGAAGGAGGCGAATAAAGTCTTAGCCGCGGTACGGAAAAGATGCCTGTAATGGTGACTGTTTCGGTAGAATAAAATGATCACCCCTGCTATGTTAAAATGGAGGTAGTAGAAAGTCTTAATCAGAAAACAACCGATGAATTTGTTCATAAACATGTTGCTCCTGGTTCCAAAGTTACAACCGACGGTCTAGCTCTTTATGCCGAACTTAACAAAGTTGGTTATCAGCATGAGCGTATTATTATCAATAAAAACAAGAAACAGGGATTAGAAACTTTCAAGTGGGTACATACAATCGTTTCTAATGCCAAAGCAGGTATGCGCCGGTACTTTCCATGGACTTGATAATTGCCATCTTCAATCCTACCTAAATGAATTTTGTTACCGTTTTAATCGCCGCTTTTGGGAGCCTGAGCTTTTCAACCGTCTCGCTTCCAGGCTTGCGTATGTGCCGGGCCAGTGACGTTTTCTGAGCTAACTGGATAGCCATAATTTTAATTTTAAGGGGAGGGAAATTAAATCAAACGTTCAATTCTTTCCTTTACAAAACCCTTATGATATAATTAATTAAAAACTCTATGAAACGAAAGGTTTTTTAAGATGGTAGTAAGAAATGTCATTGACCGGAGTTTATAGGTTTTGGCCAGACAGTACCCGGAGGCATTTATTAAAGTAGCGTTGGGTTCAACAGAAAATATAGTTTTTGAAACTATTGAAAATCCAGAAATAAATCTGCCGGAAAGAAGGCTTGATTTTGTCTACGGCCTTTCGGATGAAGAAAAGGAGTATATCCTGCACCTGGATTTTCAATTGCGCCATGAGGCAAGTCTTCCGGAAAGGATGCATATCTATAACGCTCTTTTAACAGCCAGCAATAATAAACCGGTTATTTCCAAGATAATTTACCTGGAACGAAGAGAATACCGGAATTTGCCGCAAGAGTACGTGGTAAGTTATCAAGGAAAACGGGAGAATGTTTTTACTTACCAGGCAATCATGCTTTGGGATTACACGGAAAAGATTGCCTCGGGGGAATTAGGAGAATTAGCCCCACTTTTGATTCTTTTAACCAAGGAGAAAAGTGAGGAAGTTTTGGTCAAGAGCAAAGAACTAATTTTTAAAAGTCAAGATCAGAGGTGGCAGGCTGATGCCCTTTCTTTAGCAGCCACCATAGCCGGTCGATATTTTCCCAAAGAGTTTTTATTTAAATTCTTCAAGGAGGAGATGAAAATGTTAAGAGAAGCAAGTATTGTCCAAGACTGGATTAATGAAGGTATGGAAAAGGGTCAGATTAAGACCTTGCAGGAAGGTATTCCGGATGTTCCGGCCGAATGCTTCGGACTGATTAAAAAAGGTATCGGTAAAAAAATTATGGCCATTGACGACCCTCTTGTGCTGAAATCTTTACCCAAAAAGAGCGTCAAAGTGGCCAGCCTGGAGGAGTTTGCCGGACTTTTGGAGGAATTAGAGAAGTAATGGCGTGCAACATAAAGGGCCCCTGTTGCCTGAAAAATGACAAACCGGACCCGCCTCCCCCGCGTCTCTTAGTCGCTCCTCCGCGTGGTCCTATTTTTCTATTTTTCTAATTTGTCTGCCCTCGTTCGTTATCAAGGGCAAGGATGAACTCTTCCAAACTCTTGACTTTCATGGCACGGCGAAAAAGCATTTTCAAGGCAGCCATGTTCTGAATTGCCCGGAGCCTGTTCTCCAACTCACCAGGGTAGCGCCCGGTAGTTTCTTCCAATGCCTCCAGAATAGCTTCAATTTGAGTTTTAATCGCTCCCTGATCAATCCACTTTTCCCGAATGCCGTCAAACAGCGGGGATGTTTCCATTTTACTCACCTCAATAACTTTTAAAATTATTTCCCGGGTAAACCGCAAAGACGAAAAAACCGCCAGGCCAAGGTACAAGTCCGGCTGTAAACCGGCTGGCGCTTGCTGGATGCGTTTTGCGCATTCGGCAAGCACTGCCTCGGCCGGTAACTCGTGGCGCATGAGCGGAACCAGGGGGATGATCCCTAAAGGGCCGCTCTTTAATGCTTCCTGCCCCGGCAGATCCTCTAAGTTGACTACCCGGTAGTGGAACGTCACCACGGTAAACCCCAGGCAGTCGAAACCATAGGTATCTTCCTGGGGCCGGCCGGTAAGGTTCAAGACCACCGGGTAGACCGGCTTTTTAAATTCCCGGTGTTGCAGGGCGGTGTATTCCAGCAGGCGCCGGGGCATTTCCCGGTCAACCCTGGTTTGGGCTTCAATCGCCATCAGGTACTCGTAACCATTTTCTGTAACGCTGAAAATGATGTCCGATTCCCGCTTTAAGGCCACTGCTTCTTTTTCTGCGCGTTCAACCTTTTCCACGGGGAAGCCGCGCACCAACTGGACGAAATGGGCCGGGTAACGTTCGGCCAAAGCTTTGATTACCAGATCGAATTCTTGCGCCATGGTTCACCTTTTCCATTTATTTTAATTATAACTCAGCCCTTTTGATATTGCCAGATCTTTTTCCCAAACTCTACTGAGCCGTCAAGGTTAACCAGGCCATCATGGTAAGTGGCGGTACAGGTCCCTGAGTAAGGCCTTCTTTCTATCTTTACCATGAGTTCTTAAATGTAATGATCCTCAATGGAATAAAGAATGGCGTAAGGAAAGTGTTTAGTGAGACAACGTCGAATGTCTTCATCAATCACACGGTATAGGAGTGGGTTTTCAACTATTCTTTCGATCGTAATGGAGTGTTGCTTCTTTGAACTCAACATGTGCCTCTGGGTGGAATGAATATGTCATTTGTCATCAAGCAGCTTGCGGATACTTTCCATAGCGTCAATACCAGTATTGGTTTCACTTGACCGTTTCTCACTTCGTCACGACGTCTCTTGGCCTCGGTAAGCCAAATACCTCGAACCGATTCTTGGTCAAGGCTCTCAACAAGTTTTTCAGCTAGCAGCGCTCTTGCTTCGCCGGACAGAGACATGGCCTTTGTTGCCAGTTCGTCCACAGATATGGTCATCGCATGTCACCTCCCGATAAAATTACTTTATTTTATATTAAAAGCAACCCTTTCTTTAAAACCCACGCCGGCATAAAGGGCGACGGTGAAGGTTTTTGCCTCACCCGGGCCATTGTTGAGGATAAGGACGGCGACAGGAGCAGGAACACCGAAGTTAAATTCTTTCGGAAGAAAATTTCTGTTTTGTCAGGTTTTTTAAGTATACTTCTCAGCCTTTTCTAACTTCTCAGCAGTTAAAAGATATGTTACTATGGCATCTTTAGCATCTTCTAAAGCCTCTTCAATTGTTTCCCCCATCCTGGAATTATAGCAATATTATAACCTGCGAACCTAGAAACTTACAAGATACTCTTTTTGTAAATAAAACCCTGCCCACAAAGAAAGATAACTTGGTCTTTTGCAAAACAAATCTAAATTAACCGGTTTTTTGCTATAAATATTGTAACTACTCAGGCACAAAGGCACAAAGGCACAAAGTTTTTTTGCCGGACTTTTGGAGGAATTAGAATTGGACAGTTGGTAGGGTGTATGTCATTTCCCTCTTTCTATCCTTAATATGAGTTCTTCAAGAGACAAAAAATATCCTGGGTTAGATTGGTATCTCTTGAACCTTCTGTCCAATTCCTTTTTATTCCCAGGAAAAACGTTTTTTGAATCTTTCCAGGATTTTGATTACTTTTGTTCCGAAAAAACCAAGAAAGATACCGTTGGCCAGGGCGCGGCTGCTGTCCCAAATGACCGCGTTAAGTTCCGTAAGCAAGTAAGTTTTTAAAGTAAGCGGGTAAACAAAGTAGGTCCAAAACCAGACGTTCATAATTGCCCCGTACAGATAGCCCCAGATAATGCCGAATATAACCAGGATGATAGTTCTTTCCCGCAAATAGGAAATTTTTCGTAGCCAGGACGCGGTTACACCCACCAACCCCCAACTAAATATCTGGTAAGGAGTCCAGGGACCGTGGCCAAGGAAAATATTAGATATTAGTATGGTCAGGCAAGCCACCATAAAGCCGGCCAGAGGCCCGAAAACATAACCCGTACAGATGATAAATAAACCGCAAGGCTGAAAACCCATCATGGCCGCAAAGGGCAGCCGTGAAAGAGCAGAGATTGTACCCAGCATAGATACCAAAGCTATTTCTTTAGCTCCTTTGGCGGCAGATTCAAACTCCTGAAAAAACCCCAGTACAGCCAGGCTAACAAAAACAGTGGTCACCAGCCCCCAGTTAAGTACGCCGGTGCTTGGATCGAGAATGCTTCCTTTACCCCAAAAAGGTACGCCAAAAATAAATATACCCAGGCAGAAAACTATTAACAGGTAAAAGTATCGCATTTAGACCTGGTCTTGCAGGTAATAACGACTACCGCAGCCAGGGCATTCTAAAAATTCTCCTTTCGGACTTTGTTTGAGGCAATCCCTAGCTATGCACTCAATCTCTTTTTCCTGATCGTTTTTAAACTTCACATTCATTTCCGGACAATACACCCATCCGCCACACTTTTTACAATAAAGATTTTCTTTTAGTACATTTGCCCGACTGATAGTAAAATCTTCCATAAGGCTATTCTCCTTTCTAAGGTTAAAGCTATTCTTTTACTATCTTCCTTAACATTGCTGCGCACTCGGCCCTGGTTGCTCCGGTTTGAGGCTTAAAAAGATTACCTGGATAACCCCGGATAATTTCTTGCGTTATGGCTTTGGATACTGCTTCTTTTGCCCAGGCAGAAATTTTACCCTGGTCATTAAAACGGGCTAAAATTTCCTTAATTTTTGTTTCACTTAAATCTCCTTTTTCTAATCCCTTATGTTCCAACGCCCGGATGAGCATGGTGGCCACCTGCTCCCTGGTCACCGGTTCATGAGGGCGAAAGTACTGCTTTTTCTTTGTTTGTCCCTTAAAACGCTGCTCTGCTTCTGCATAACCCTTAACCAGGCCGTAATGATAAGCCGTGGCTACGGTCCGGTAATACCAGTTGCCCGGTTGAACATCGCTAAAATCTATCGTTTTTTCCTCTTCTTTTAATTTCAAGGTGCGCAGTAAAAGTGAGACAAACTCCGCCCGGTTTACCACTTTATCCGGCCGGCAGGTACCGTCAGGATAGCCTTGAAAAATACCCTTGGCCACCATAAATTCAATCGTTTCTTTAGCCCAGTGATTGTCTGGCAAATCTTTAAAGCTAACTATTTTCTTTTCCTCTTTTGGTTTTTCTTCCGGAGCCGTTAAGCGTTCCATTAAAACAAATTTACTTAAATGAGGAACCGAAAAACTTACTTCCTTTCTTTCCGGGATAACTTTGCTTGAGGCTACTGGTTCCCAATTTTTGCTTTGCTCGTTAAATATATAACCGGCAAGATTAGCGGCGGTACCAATCTCTATCCCCTGGTAGGAAAAGATTAAGTTTAAGTTTAAGTTTAAGTTTAAGTTTAAGTTTAAGTCTTTTTTCCAGGTGAGGGGCTTTTCCTGATTTCCTTCCTTTAAGGTAGCTTTGATTTCATAAACTTTACCTACCGGCTTTAGGCCGGCAGGAACTTTGGCTAAGTATTCCTTAGTTTTATCTTCCGCTAAAGGAGTAATCTTTATATGCAATAGCTCTTGTTCTTTTATTTCACAAGCGCCAGGGGGGAGGTTTAAAATTACTTTTCCATCTTCTAGCTTAAGTATGATCTCTATATTTAGCGCCGCGGCTTTAAGTAAAGCCTTTCCTTCAATATTTATCTCTTCTTTAATGGTTTTGGTTACGGCTTTTAAACCATCCTGCTTGGCTTTTTCTACTTCAGCTTCAGTAATGTCGGTAGGTACACCTGCTCCTCCTGGTGGGCTTCCACCTGGGTCTTCCATACCAGAGGACCACTTCCACAAAATCCTATCCCCGCTGTTAACACACATCTCATCAGCACACTTAGTAGGGAATATACCATTAACCTCGTATACCCAACCTTCGTAACTTTCCCCGCACCTGGCTACTTGCCCGTTAATTCCTTCTACAAAGGCGCCGGTAAACCAGGAGCAATTGTAATTTACCTCCACACTGGTCAACAACCCTAAATCTTTGGCTTTAAATAAAACATCCAAAACGGTTTTGCCGGTCTCAATTGAGATGTCGCTATCGCAGATATTATCGCCGTTTTTGCCGGTTACTTTAAGATGGACGGTAATAGTACTGGGGCCGCCTCCATTTCCGCCCGGGGAAAGGACAACTACTTGTCTGGTCAGATAGTTATTTTCTTCATTTGATTCTTCCACTTCATTGTTTGCGTCAGCAATCACCTTTAAAACTACCTGCCCGGGATCTCTTGGCGTCCAGGTAAAGTTTGCCACGGTACCTGCTCCGGCAGCCAGTGATTCTGCCTGTTTGGTTTCTACCAGGGTTTCACCAGCGTAAAGAGCCACCGCAAAGGTCGTTGAATCTTCCTTGTCAATATTATAAACATTAGCAGAAACAATAGCTTGCTGGTCAGCATAGATATGATCAGAAACGATAATATCTGTTATTGTAAGGTCAGGTTTAGTAGTAACCTCCCCTGTCCAGTGCTGGCCAACTAAGATCAGGTCTAAAACGTCAATTTTGCCGTCCTGGTTTACGTCTTCTTTAATCCAGCCGGGGGTGCCGGTTTGCCCCCACTTTTGGCCAATTAAGATCATATCCAGGACGTTTACCTGGCCGTCACCATTAACATCGGGCCGGGGCTCTACCTTAGTTAAGGCGTACAATCCCCCGCCGTCATTGCCAAAATAAACCCAACCGTCGGAAATGGCTGTTCCCTGGAGAATGTAACCCCCTGAAGTACCTGCTTCCTGGGTGGTAAACTTCCAGATTTCTTTTCCGTTTTCATCTATACAGTAAGCAGAGCCATTTTCACCGGTGGTGGTAAAATATATTTTATTGTTTTGAACCGAAAGAGCCGGCGAAGATTGCACCCCATGAAATCGAGGAGTTATAAACCTCCATATTTCGGTGCCATCTTCTTCTTTTAGACAATGAAGCCCGTGTTCCTCGGTGGTATATAAACCTGTTCCTACGTAAATCTTATTGCCGTATACTGTCGGGATAGAAGTGCTAAATCCAAAAGGTTGTCCCATTTTATCTTTAATCTCGATTTTTTTATGCCAGTGGTATGTAAGTTTGCCAGTTTGAGGATTGAAATTAAAAGCCCAGCAGTGGCCGCCTTGGTCGGTAAAATAAACCCTGTTTGTTTGGGGACTGTAAGTAATAGAAGAGCGAATCCTTTTAGCCTGCGGGGTAATTGCCGGCAGGCTTTTTTCGTCAATCAATTCCCCGCTATCTTTATGAACACAGGTTAAAACCGCGCTCTCATCACCAAAAACCAGATAGTTGTCCACCACACAGGCGCCGGCCCAATAGTATCCGCCGCCGGTGGTGGATGGCCGCGTCCACAAAATATCACCGTTTAAAGCATTAAAACAATAATATTTCTTGCCAATCCAGGAACCAACGAAGACTTTGCCGCCGGCATATTTTACCGGAGTATTGAGCTGGGTGTCACCGGTTGATTTATCCCACAACACACTTCCATTTTCTACATTCAAAGCATAAACATGGCCGTCATTGGTGGCGGCAAAAATCTTCCCTTCCCCGTATGCCGGGGTGGCCAATTGAAATTTATTACCGGTGCAGCTTAAATCAGTATGCCACTTTTCGGCCCCGGTTTTAGCCTCAAAGGCCCACATTCTCCCCTTGGCATCCAGAACAAATACTTTACCTTCAGCCACTATGGGGGATACACAAATGCCCGCCATGGGAGTTTGGGGGTTGTCCACCTGAACCTGCTGGCGCCAGCCTAAGGTTAGATTGGCTATGGGAGCGGGACTGGTTGTTTGGCCGGAGTTAATACAATCTTTTTGGAACTGCTCCCAGCTAGCCGGCGTTTCCCCTTCTGGCGCACCTCCCCCGATTTGGGCAAAGGTAGCTTGACCAAAGGAGGCCAAAAGCAAGCCCAAGATTAAAACCAGGCTAAATAAAAGAAACTTCTTTTTAAGCATTTTTTCCTCTCTCCTCCTTCTCCGTTAAATGTTTTGTTACGCTTCCTTAAAATTTAACGCCAGAAAAATCAAAAACTCCAGTCCTCCCATTTAAGAGAACTGGAGTTTTGTTATCTGGCCAGGTTTTAGGGTGTTAGCCATATTGTTTCGTATTTTTTAGCGAAGATGATTAAAACCTGCCCTGGTACTGCCCTCTCAATGGGAGGATGCATCCGCACCAATATATGCCCGGGCAGGTTTCCTGACTCATGGGTCATTGCAAGCTTACCGCCTTCCCGGGGGTTTTCCCCAGTGGTTTTTGATAAGCTGCTTCCCATATACAGTGGCCCGACCGTCCAGGATTTTGCACCTGGTTCCCTTTTCCCCTGACTTTCGCCAAGGGCACCCGGGCACGAATATTATTCAGTTAGTTATAAGGTAACCATTCAACACCCCCACCCTAACCCTCCCCCGTCAAGGGGGAGGGAAGTATTTGAAGGCTTCCCCCGTCAAGTGGAAAATAAATGATGATTGAATAGTTACAATTAAAGCAAAACTACCACATTTTTAAATGGTTGTCCAGTAAAATTTGGCTGAAAAAGAAAAAAGAAATGCTTTTCGGAAGAAAATTTCTGTTTTGTCAGGTTTTTTAGATAATAAATTTCAAAGCAATTCCTTGAATTCCTCAACTGCAAGCCCTGCATCTTTGATAATATCCCTTAAGGTTTCTCTTTTGATTCTTGAATGTTTAAGTATACTTCTCAGCCTTTGCTAATTCCTCAGCAGTTAAAAGATATGTTACCATGGCATCTTTAGCATTTTCTAAAGCCTCTTCAATTGTTTCCCTCTGGGTATGACAACCCCTTAAGGCAGGGACATGTACAGCATAATCGCCATCCACGGAAGGCTCAAGGACTACTTTAAATCTCATCAAACATTTCCCCCACTCCAGAATTATAGCAATATTATAGCCTGCAATGAGAAAATTACAAGATTTCCTTCTTGTAAAGTAAAAATCCTTCTTGTAAAGTAAAAATCCTGCCCACAAAGAAAGATAACTTGGTCTTTTGCAAAACAAATCCAAATTAACCGGTTTTTTGCTATAAATATCGAGATAACCGGTTTTTACTTTAAATTTACCAGAACATTCTAACCAAAGCGTAATCTGGTTACCCGAGGGTCAATGATTACTTCTTCTTTTTCAAAGTCAAGCTTAAAGCGCCACTTCTGCATTGTTGATGCGCCGATAATCAATTCTTCTGAAAACTCTGGTATAACCATGAATTCATCGGAGAAGCGGTAACCATTAAGATAAAAAAGAAGACTTACATGTTCCTTTGCCTCCAGCTTTTTTCCTTTTTCTGCTGTTTCAAAGCTTAATGGTTCTGCTAAAGAGGTTAAAATTTCCAATTCTTGAGCCAGTTTTCTACTGATGCAAGAATAAGTGGCCCCGCTGTCAAACAGCCCCTTTACTTTTTTTCTCCCTTTGGAACCAACCAGTTCAATTTCTTTTTCAATGATAGCCATTTAGGGTATCTTCTTTCTTAGCTTTTATTAATCTTAAGTTAATTGTAGCATTTCCTGCCGGCAAAGAAAATGCTTGCCAAATATCTTCTTATATCTTTCTCTTATATCTGGCGTAAGGGGTATTTTTATCTTACAACAAACATAAGGGGAATTTCTCCAATATCTTTCTCATAGTTATCAAGTAACTCTTTAATAACAATTACCATTATTTTAGAAAGGAAAAGGCTTCTTTTAAGAGTTTTCTATGTGAGTAATGATTAGTTTCATAACTTTATAGCCATTATTTACCACATCTACAACATTTTATATTGTGGTTGCAATTGATTTATCCGAAAAGTTATGTTAGTGTGGTAATAAACTCTTGAAAAATTAAACTTTACCTCTTGGGGGTATAAGCAAGAGGGAGAAATATCCGACATAGTCGTTTATACCTCCAAAACTGAACAAAAGATGATGTTATCGTTCGGGAACAAGTTAGGCGACATATTCCACAAATCAGGAGGAGAAAAGCAAGATGAAGGCTTATGAAATCCCAATCAAGGTAACGAAGGAAGGTAAAGTTGAACCGTTGGACGCCCTATTAGAGCTACTACCCCGTGACCAAGTAGTTCGCGTGATTATCTTAGTCCCCGAGCCAACGGACACAGAAGAACAGGCGGCGTGGTCTTGTTTGACGGCAGAACAGTTCTTTGCCGGCTACAGCATGGCTGACTCTATCTATGACAGGATTTGAATGATGCAGAACTACCGCCCGGGTGAGATCATTTTGCTATCCTTCCCATTTGCTGATGCTACAAGAGTGAAACGGCGTCCTGCGTTGGTTCTTCTAGATACAGGAAATGATGACATCGTTGTAGCTCGGGTGGCCAGCCAGATAGTTCGGGGGCTTTTCGATGCTGAACTTGTGGAATGGCAACAGTCGGGCTTATTGCTTCCATCAGTTGTTCGAGTGCATAAGGTAGCCACGCTGGAAAAGCGGTTAGTAGAGCGAAGGTTGGGAGTATTGACAACCGGTGATTGGGCGCGAGTGCGGGCAGTGATACAACGACTTTGGACATTTATTTAGACTCTTATAGCATCGTTGAATTACGGAATACATCATCTAACATGGTGCAAAAGACTACGATTCGCTCCGTCCAAATTCGGCTTCGCCGAACTTCATTTGCACCGAGGTTGGATGGTTTATCCAAAGCGTAATCTGGTTACCCGAGGGTCAATAATTACTTCTTCCCTTTCTTTTTCAATGATGGCCATTGGAGTACCTTCTTTCTTAGCTTTTATTAGCCTTAATTAAGTTAATTGTAGCATTTCCTGCCGGTAAAGAAAAGGACACACCTGGGGGGCAATATTATCAGCAAGCCTAATGATCAATTATTACAATATCTGCCATTTGAAGTACAAAATTAGCGTCGTTTATTGCTCTTTGGGCATCTTTTAAAGTATATTCTTCGGTGGGAATAAAATCGACATCGCCATAAAAAGAAAATTCCCTTTCTTTTCGCAGCCACTTGGATATAGCGGCGACTTTTTTTGCTTCTTCGGCTACTTCACGAGGCAGACGATCTTTAAATTCTATAACCAAGTACCCTACGTCGTGCTGTTTTGGGGGTTCAACCCCAACTTGGCGTAAGATACCTTTTAAGGCTAATTCAACCAACTCCTGGGCTTCCCGGATCACGTCTGAATATGCTTCTTCCTTTAGCAGCACCTCCAAAACTATAAAACGTTTCCTTGCCTTTAATAAATAGCTTTGGGCTAGGGTTCTGTTGGTCATAATTTAAATTCCTCCCCAGGACTGTAATCCTCTTTTAAAAGCCAGTACCACCCTCCACCTCGATATATTTTTTTCCCTCCTAAATCTTTTAACCTTTCTTTTAAGGTGCTAAGGTAATTTTCAAAAAAGTTTTCTTTATCGTAAAGCAGATAGACATCGTCTAGCAGGTCTAAAAACAAAAGACTTCCTTGTAAAGCCTCGTTTTTTTCTTTAATTACCGGGGACAAGGAAGTATATATCCCCTTTTTTTGTTTTTTTTCTAAAAGAGGAGTTAAAATTTCTTCTACCAGGTAAAATTCTTCCATGCGCTTCATTCTCCCTGGAGGAAGGGAATCAGCAATTAAGAGCAGGTCAATGTCTGAATCAGGACGGGGAGTATTCCTCCCCACTGAACCAAAGACCGCTAAGGTAACCAAGCGGTCTTTATAAACACAGGATGCAGCCCTAGTTAAATTTTTTAAAATGATCTGAAAATGCCGACGGTACAGTTAAAACGCTTCCTTTTCCGTTCATTTTTGCCTATATTGAAGGCTTAGCCTTTTTATAAGTTATTATAGTTTAAAGAATTAATCTTAGCAAATCATTCTTTCTTATCATCCTTATCTGAAATAACATCAGAGTATGGTGTCCATCCTTTCGAAAGCGTACTCCACTTCATATTAAAACGCTGACCCCAATGAACGGCTTTTCTCTGAATAGGTGAAAATGACCACCCCCTTTCCCAACCGGCTTTGCAGGAAGCTACCTGTCAACATAAGTTGCGAGTGTTCCGGCAACCTTCAAAAGCGTTTAACAACTCCCTGACGGCCGCGGTAACGGAAAGCCCGCCGTCCAAAACAGCCCGCTCAATCCGGGGAGTCGCCTCGATCACTCCCGGATGATTGAAGAATCCGGCCTTCAAATGTTCCAGGACCATGGAATAAACCCAATCCAGCACCTGGGAGCGACGGCGGGCATAAAAAACGCCTGATTCAGTCGTTACCCGGCGAAATTCTTCAATCACGGACCAGATTTCGTTAACCCCCTCGCCGGTGACCGAAGAACAGGTGTACGCGCCGGTCTTCCAGCCCTCGGTGGCCGGATGAAGGTAGCGCAAGATTCTTGCGTAGTCTGCCCTGGCGGCCAGCGTCCGGATTTTATTGTCCCCGTCCGCCTTGTTGATCAGAACGGCGTCAGCCAGCTCCATAATACCTTTCTTGATTCCCTGCAGCTCATCACCTGCCCCGGTCAGTAAAATCAGCAAGAAGAAATCCACCATCGACCGGACCGTTATTTCACTTTGACCGACGCCCATCGTTTCAATCAGAACTACGTCAAACCCGGCAGCTTCACAGACCAGAATGGTTTCCCGGCTCTTACGGGTCACGCCGCCCAGAGTGCCGCCGGAGGGAGAAGGCCGGATAAAGGCGTTTTTGTTCCGGGAAAGGACTTCCATCCGGGTTTTATCGCCCAGAATACTGCCCCGGGTAACACTGCTGCTTGGATCAACCGCCAGGACTGCCACTTTGTGTCCCCGGTCACAAAGCATGCTGCCCAGAGCTTCGATAAAAGTGCTTTTCCCGGCGCCTGGTGTGCCGGTAATTCCCACCCGAATGGAATTACCGGTATAAGGCAGCAATTGCTTCAGCACTTCTTGCGCCATTTCCATATGAGCCGGCAAATTGCTTTCCACCAGCGTAATGGTCCTGGCAAGAACAGCCCGTTTTTCCGCCCGTACACCCTGAATGTAATCATCTACCGAAAAACGACGGGGAACAGCAAGGGCGGGATGAGAAGAACCCCCGCCGGATTGTCCGGGCATCCCGTCGTGGCCACCCTCCACTCCTTCCATTATATAGGTAGTATACGCATCACCGGCTTTCCCCGGGACCCATTCGGGCCTTTGCCTTTTCTTGCTCATGGCAACTAACTCGCCAACAGCAGGCGGCGGTTGATCTCCTCAATAACCTTTTGAGCAGCAACCGGAACTACCGTGCCCGGCCCAAAAATAGCCGCCGCCCCGTGTGCTTTTAAAAATTCATAATCCTGCGCGGGAATAACACCGCCCGCTACCACGATGATGTCTTCCCGGCCGAGTTTCTTCAATTCCGCGATGAGTTGCGGCAGGAGGATCTTATGGCCGCTGGCCAGGGAACTCATGCCGATCACATGCACATCGTTTTCTACCGCCTGCAGCGCCGTCTCTTCGGGAGTCTGGAAGAGCGGTCCGACATCTACGTCGAAGCCCAGGTCGGCAAACGCAGTAGAAATCACTTTGGCGCCGCGGTCGTGACCGTCCTGCCCCATCTTGGCAATCATTATCCTGGGCCGGCGGCCCTCCCGCTTCTCAAAATCGTCCGCCATCTTCCTGACTACAACTAACCTCGTGCTTTTCACCAAATTCGGTGCTATATACGCCGGAAATTGAGCGAATGACCGCCTTGTGGCGACCAACCACTTTTTCAATCGCCTGGGAAATTTCGCCAAGGCTCGCTCTCGCCCTGGTTGCTTCTATCGCAAGGGCCAGGAAGTTGCCTTCTCCTGTTTCCGCTGCCCTGGTAATGCCGTTAAGCGCCGCCCGTACCCTGGCCTCATCACGTTCGGCACGCAACTGTTCCAACCGCCTCAACAACGTCTTCACGCGCTCCCGCCAGTGTTTCCAGCACCGCCTGCCGGCAAGCATGATCAACGGAAAGGCGGTAGCCGGCCAGACGCACCGACTGCATTCGTTGAATTGCTTCGTGGTCCGCCGGGCGCCCTTCCAGGGGCTTTTCATCAAGGTTGGGGTACATGTTGGTGCCCACAAAGATATCTTTCCGCCGGGCAATATTGGCTTTCCGTTTCGCCGCGGTCTGCGCCACCTGCGCTTGGGGAAACCCTTCCCGCAGCGCCCTGGACATACCGCCCTTAGCTTCAATATCCTGGAATAAATTCCAGGCTTTCCTGGCTACGGAATCGGTCAACTTCTCAATATACCAGGACCCGCCCGGCGGATCAACCGGCCTGGTAAAATTACATTCCTTCTGTAGAATAAGATGGATATTGCGGGCAATGCGCCGTGAAAATTCGTCCGCCGGCCGGATTACCTGGTCGAAAGCCCCCACCTGCATGCTGTTGGCGCCGCCCATGACCCCGGCAAGCGCTTCCGTCGTCGCCCGCAACAAATTTACATAAGGGTCGTAGATCGTCTTGTTCCAGGCTGAGGTGCAGGCATGGATAAACATTTTCTGAGCATCTCCGCTGCCGCCGAAGGCACTCACAATTTGCGCCCATACCAGACGGGCCGCACGCAACCTGGCAATTTCCATAAAAAACTGAGAGCCCACGGAAAAAGAAAAACGCATGCGTACCGCGGCGTCATCAACGGAAATCCCCCTGGTCTGCATTTCGTTCAGGTACTCAACCGCGGTCGCCATGACAAAGGCCAGTTCCTGAACCGCGCTGCCGCCGCCGTCATGATAAGGGTGCCCCCGGACAACTATCGTTTGCAATCGCGGGGCATGCTTTATGGCCCAGGCGGTAAGTTGGGCCATCGCAGCATAGGCGCTTTCCGGCGACACAGGTAATGTGCCGCTGGAAATCAGGATTCCAAGAGGGTCCGTGCCGATACAACCACGCAGTTTTTCTGCGGACTTTCCCTGCCGCCGCAGATAAGCAACCAGCAACGCGGTGACGGGCAAAGCCATTAAACCGGTCTGAATGTAAACCGGAATTCTTTCGAGATCAATATACAACTACAACTTGATAGCACTCAAAATCGTAAAAGTTAATCATCTTATAACAAAAAACCCCGGTTCCTCATAGAAACCAGGATTTTATGAAAAGGGCTTTAAATATTTTTAAACCGTCCCTTTGCACTCACCCCTCTCCAGCGGAAGACTGACCGTGCTGATAATGCTCCAGGCAGGTTTCCTGACTCATGGTTCACCGCTTTTTCCGCCTTCCCGGGCTTTTAAAAAACCCAGTGGCTTACTGGAAAAAGCTCCCCAATTACAGTGGCGCGACCCTCCGGGACTTACACCCGGTTCCCTATTACCTTTTGCCGTTCCATGGCAAAAGCACCTGAAACATAGCTGCTATTCAGATAAGTATAAATCCCAAAAAAGAAACTACTTTAAAGCAAGCTCAGTTTATCACGGTCAATACGCCCTGTCAAGTACAATTTATAGCCTGGATTTCCTCTAACCTGAGTTAAAAGAAAAATTTACTCCCAGGAAAAACGTTTTTTGAATCTTTCCAGGATTTTGATTACTTTTGTTCCGAAAAAGCCCAGAAAGATACCGTTGGGACTGGTAAATGTATCGCAAGCTATTCTTTTACTATCTTCCTTAACATTGCTGCGCACTCGGCCCGGGTTGCTCCGGTTTGAGGCTTAAAAAGATTACCTGGATAGCCCCGGATAATTTCTTGCGTTATGGCTCTGGATACTGCTTCTTTTGCCCAGGCAGAAATTTTACCCTGGTCGTTAAAACGGGCTAAAATTTCCTCAACTTTGGTTTTACCCAAGTCATTTTTTTCTAATCCCTTATGTTCCAACGCCCGGATGAGCATGACGGCCACCTGCTCCCTGGTCACCGGTTCATGAGGGCGAAAGTACTGCTTTTTCTTTGTTTGTCCCTTAAAACGCTGCTCTGCTTCTGCATAACCCTTAACCAGACCGTAATGATAAGCCGTGGCTACGGTCCGGTAATACCAGTTGCCCGGTTGAACATCGCTAAAATCTACCGTTTTTTTCTCTTCTTTTAATTTCAAGGTGCGCAGTAAAAGTGAGACAAACTCCGCCCGGGTGACCACTTTATCCGGCCGGCAGGTACCGTCAGGATAGCCTTGAAAAATACCCTTGGCAGTCATTTCTGAAATAACTTCGCTGGCCCAGTGATTGGCCGGCAGATCACTAAAAGCCGGGGGTGGTGAGACTGCTACTTCTTCTGCCGGCGGCTGTTGTTTTTGTTGACCGGCTACTTTTCCGGTCAGGGCGTATACCCAACCACCGTCATTACCAAAATATGCCCAGCCGTCAGCAATGGCAAGGCTTGAGGTTGTATATCCTCCTGAAGTACCTGCTTCCTGGCTGGTAAATGACCAAAGCTTATTGCCATTTTCATCCAGACAGTAAACCGTGGCGTTTTCATAGATGGTTATAAAGTAAAGGTAAACTTTGCCCTCCTGAAGGGAAAGAGAGGGTGAAGACTGAATCCCTGGTTTAGAATTTTCCCCGTCATCCGGTGGGGTAAACTTCCACAGTTCTTTTCCGGTGGCTTCTTCAAAGCAGTAAAGGTACCCTTGAAAGACATAAGTACCTGATCCTACGTAAACCTTGCCCTTAAATATTGTCGGAGTAGAAGTACTCACCCGGCCAATTTTCTTGTGCCAGACATAGGTTAATTGCCCGGTTTGGGGATTGAAATTATAAGCCCAGCAGTGGCCGCCTTCGTCAGTAAAGAAAACCTTGTTTGTTTGGAGGTTATAAGTAATAGAAGAGTGAATCTTCCTGGCCTCTTTGGTAATTACCGGCAGACTTTTTTCGTCAACCAGCTCCCCGCTATCTTTATAAACGCTGGTTAGAACTGCGCTCTCATCACCAAAAACCAGATAATTGCCCACCACACAGGCGCCGGCCCAGTAGTAGCCCCCACCGGTGGTGGATGGCCGTTGCCATAAAACCTCCCCGCTTAAGGCGTCCAGACAATAATAGGTCTTGTTTTTCAAAGCGCCTACGTAAACTTTGCCGTCGGCATATTTTACGGGGGTGTTTAATTGGTCACTCTTACCCGCTATTACTTTATCCCAAATAATATTGCCGCTTTTTGCTTCCAGGGCATATACGTGGCCATCGTTAGTAGCCACAAAGAGCTTTCCTTCGGCGTAAGCCGGGGTGGCCAGTTGAAACTTCATGCCGGTACAGCTAAGGTTAGTTTTCCATAGTTGAACACCGGTTTTGGCTTCAAAGGCCCACATTCCTCCCCGCGCATCCAGGATAAAAACCTTATTTTCAGCTATCAGGGGAGTAACGTTTACCCCGGCCATAGGGCCTTGGGGGTTGTCCACCTGAACCTGTTGGCGCCAGCCCTGGGCGATGTTGGCTGTGGGGGACGGGCTTTCAGTCTGACCCGAGTTAAGGATGTCTTTCTGGAACTGTTCCCAGCCCGTTCCCGCTTTTACCCCTCTCCCATTGCTTTTACTGTTAGCGTAGGCAAAAGAAACTAAAAACAGACCTAAAATTAAAACCAGACTAAATAAAAGAAATTTCTTTTTAACCATTTCCCTTCCTTTCCCCTTCCTTAAAATAAAATCAATAATTGAAATAAGACCTATACCGACGATTTAAAAATAATTTATCACTTGTTTTTTTCGCTTCTTTTTCCCCTCCTTTTAATCATTAGCTAAAAAAAACTCCCGTTCCTCCGTTACGAGGTGGCGGGAGTTTCTTTGTTGCCTTTATGTGTTTACACTCCGGTACCTGTCCTCTTCATGGGAGGTCAAACTTGGAAGTCACGTACCAGACACGAAACGTCAGGAGAAAAACAATCTAAAATAAATCATAAAAAATATCCTTTTACTATCCTGACGTCCGATTTCTGACGTCTGACGACCTACTATCATGGTGCCTACACCCTGGTCAGTAAATATTTCCAGTAAAATGGCGTGTA
>JJNX02000035.1 GCA_000681355.2 Peptococcaceae bacterium SCADC1_2_3 | reverse complement strand
GAAAAGGGAGTTGTAGCGGCCATAATCAGAGGAGATAGAGAGTTAAATGAGGTTAAGCTGCAAAAAGTATTAAACGTCCAACTGATAGAACTTGCCGGAGCCGAAGCAGTAGAAAGAATAACTAAAGCCGGGGTAGGTTATACGGGTCCCGTAAGCTTAGAAGGAGTCCAACTCATTGCTGACCCGGAAGTAATGGCTCTAGAAAACGCGGTAAGCGGGGCTAATAAAAATGATACCCACTTAGTTAATGTTAATGCTGAGCGAGACTTTAAACCTGACTTAATTGCTGATTTGCGGCTGGTAAAAGCAGGTGACCCTTGTCCTAATTGCTTGTGCCCACTTAAGGAAGCTAAAGGTATTGAGGTAGGGCAAACTTTTAAGTTAGGCGAAAAATATAGTCGGGTATTAGGAGCCAATTATTTAGATGAGAATGGACAGCAAAGACCCATAGTGATGGGTTGTTATGGTATTGGGATTACGCGAACCATGGCCGCTGTGGTGGAACAAAGTCATGATGAAAACGGGATTATTTGGCCTGTCTCAATTGCCCCCTTTCACGTGGTTATCATCCCGGTAAACCATAAAGATAACCAACAGGTAGATATAGCCGAAAGTATTTATAATTTACTCCAGCGTGTTGGTATAGAAGTTGTCCTTGACGACCGGCCGGAACGAGCGGGGGTAAAATTCAAAGATGCGGATTTAATTGGTTATCCCTGGCGGGTAGTGGTAGGGAACAAAACAGTAGAAAACGGTAAAGTAGAACTACGCAACCGCGCGACTAAAGAGGAAGGCTTTTTTTCTCCTGAAGAAATAGTAGGAGCGTTAAATTTAACGCCCCTACATCCTTATAAAGATTTATAGATTTAAGCTAGTAGTTGCAAAAACAAACACTTGCCAAAGCTTATTTTATGTAGTATAATGTTACTGTGTTAAAAGGTCCTTGGAGATAGTAATAACTTTAAAGTTATAGTTTTTCAGTGAGGACCGGGCAACTTAGAGTAAGTTTTTTAAGAGTGGGGAGTTCCCACTCTTTCATCTTATTATACAGAAGAGACATCCGAGACAAATGAACCGTCCCCTTGTCTCGGATGTAAGAATAAAGGAGGGTATATGTTTTGCCAGGTCTGGGTCAAGGTCACGAACAGGTAGTAGCTATGGTAGAGAAACTGGTTCAGCCGTTGGTAGACAAACTTAATTTAAAACTAGTAAAAGTAGTCTACGTTAAAGAAAACAATCGCTGGTATTTACGGGTATTTATAGATAAATTTAACGAAAAGGTTACCCTGGCTGACTGCGAAAAGCTTTCCCGGCAACTAAATCCTTTATTGGACGCGCATGATCCGGTTCCTTATGCTTATACCCTGGAAGTATCCTCTCCAGGGATAAAATAATTATTATTGAGCGGGCAACTAACAGCCATTAGTGTCTGAAAAAATAATGTAAGGCAAAAACAGTTATTTTATGGTTTTGGGAGGCAAAAATGAATACTGATTTTTTAACAGCTTTGAAAGAATTGGAAAAAGAAAAGGGTATTGCGGTGGATGTTTTATTGGAAGCTATTGAGGCAGCTTTACTTTCTGCTTATAAACGAAATTTTGGTACCACGCAAAATGCCAGGGTATATATTGACCGTAATACGGGTAATTACAAAGTTTTTGCGCAGCAAAAAGTTACCTCACAGATTAACGATCCTAAGACAGAGATTTCTTTAACTGAGGCCCGGCAAATTGACCCCCGGTACAATGATGACGACATAATCGAAAGAGAAGTTACCCCTCGTGACTTTGGACGTATTGCCGCACAAACAGCCAAGCAAGTTGTGTTACAACGTATTTGCGAAGCAGAACGGAATGTTATTTATGATGATTATGTTAACCGGAGCGGTGATATTGTTACCGGGATTATTCAACGAGTAGAACAAAAAAATGTTTTTATTGAATTAGGAAAAGTGGAGGCTATTTTAACTTATGCCGAGCAAATGCCTGGCGAAACTTATAAACAGGGAAGCAGAATTAAAGTATATATTTTAGAAGTAAAAAAGACATCTAAGGGACCGCAAATATTCGTTTCGCGAACCCATCCCGGATTACTCAAGCGGATTTTTGAACTAGAGGTACCAGAACTACAGGAAGGAATTATTGAAATAAAAGCTTTGGCACGCGAACCAGGTTACCGCTCAAAAATTGCCGTTTACTCAAAAGACGAAAATGTGGACCCGGTAGGTTCATGTGTAGGGCCTAAAGGAGCAAGAGTACAAACAGTGGTGAATGAGTTAAACGGAGAAAAAATTGACGTTATAAAATGGAATGAAGATGTTTCTAAATTTATAGCCGCCTCCTTAAGTCCGGCAAAGGTTATGACGGTCGAAATCTGGGAAGAGGAAAAGATTGCCAGAGTTATTGTCCCTGATTACCAGCTTTCGTTGGCTATTGGCAAAGAAGGACAAAATGCGCGTTTAGCCGCTAAATTAACCGGTTGGAAAATAGACATCAAAAGCGATTCCCAAATGAGAGAAATTTACCCTGAGGAATATATGAACTATTATGCCAACTGAAAAGGAGTTTTATCCGGGTGGTTAAACATGTAGCGTTGCGTGTATGTGTGGCCTGCAAGCAAAAAAAACCTAAAGAAGAATTAATCAGGCTGGTACGGATTCCTGAAGGAAAAATTGAGTTGGATCCTACCGGTAAAAAATTAGGACGGGGTGCTTATCTTTGCAAAGAAAGTGAATGTATTAAAAAGGCAATAAAAACAAAAAGGTTAGAAAGGACATTAAAAAAACCTGTTTCTCAAGATATTATTTACTTATTAAACCAAGGAGTTGAGAAATAATGCATTTTTAGGAGGTAATGAGGATGGTAAAAAAGAGAGTTTATGAACTGGCTAAAGAACTAAAAATAGAAAACAAAGAACTTATGCATAAGTTAACATCTATGGGGATAGCTGTTAAATCGCATATGAGTACCGTAGATGAAGAGGATATTGAGCGTCTAATTAAGGAAATAAATTTAATTAAAGAAAAGGAAGAAAAGGAAAAAGATAAAAGTTTAAAACAAAGCGTAGAAACAGCACCACCTAGTTCGAGGATCGAGATTCGAGGTTCGAAGTTCGAACCTCGAGATTATAGGGCCGGCCAGGTTAACCGGGTGCCCGCACGACCACCGGATAAGCGTTTTCAGGAAAAACCCTTACCAGAAAAACGAACACTAACTAAGCCGGCTCAAGAAGATAAAATGTCTCCTGGGGGAACAGGGACAAGGCCGGCATTTCAGGAGGTGCGCCCGGCTTTGAAGTCCACAAAAGGAATTGCTCCGGTAGCCCCGGAGACCAGGGCTAAAGGAGCAGCTTTTGGCCGGGATTTACCCTTGGGACTAGCGCCTGAAACACAGGAAAAGAAAACATTATTATTAAAAGCAGAACAGTTAAAGGTGCCTAAAGTACCTGAAGAAATTAAAATAACAGAAAAAGGGAAGCAAACAAGAAAACAGCGTAAAGGTGAGCGTCAAAAACAACATATTATTGAAACCGGAAAAAAGGAAAATATACTTGACCCTAAACAGCATTATCCGGTTAAAGGCCAGATAAAAGAATTACGAAAAGAAGACCAGAGGCCACATCCGCAAAAACAAATTGAAACGGGCGAAAAAAAACCTATTATAATTAGCCGTGAAGGAATAACGGTCCAAGAAATGGCAGAAAAGATGAAGAAGAGCCCGGCTGAATTAATTAAGAAACTGCTTCTTCTTGATGTTATGGCTACTATCAATCAAGAAATTGATCTGGAAACAGCCACTATTTTAGCGTCAGAATTTGGCTTTGAGATAAAAATTAAAAAAGAGTTAGATCTTGAGGCACTTATAATGAGTGAGACAAGCGATTCTCCGTCCTCACTTCAACCACGATCTTGTGTGGTTACAGTAATGGGACATGTAGACCATGGAAAGACCTCTTTATTGGATGTTATCCGTCAAACTAATGTAACGGCAACTGAAGCCGGTGGTATTACCCAACATATCGGAGCTTATCAGGTGGAACATAACAATAAAAAAATTACTTTTATAGACACACCGGGTCACGAAGCTTTTACAGCCATGCGGGCAAGAGGAGCAAAAATTACGGATATTGCCGTTTTGGTAGTAGCTGCCGAGGACGGGGTAATGCCCCAAACCGTCGAAGCAATTAACCACGCTAAAGCAGCAGGGGTGCCAATTATTGTGGCCATTAATAAAATGGATAAGCCAAACGCAAACCCTGAAAGAATAAAACAACAGTTAACCGAACATGGCCTGGTGGCTGAGGAATGGGGTGGAGACACTATTTGTGTTTTAGTTAGCGCAAAAATAAAACAAGGAATAGAAGAACTATTGGACATGATTCTTTTAGTGGCCGAAATGAACGAATTAAAAGCTAACTATGATTGTTTGGCGCGGGGAATAATAGTTGAATCTGAATTAAGCAAAGAAAGAGGACCAGTAGCTACGGTGTTGGTTCAAAATGGTACGCTTAAAATAGGAGACAGCATTATTGCCGGTACAGCCTTTGGGCGAGTCCGGGCTATGGTTGATCATAAAGGCAGGCGGGTAAAAAAAGCAGGTCCTTCTACGCCCGTTGAGGTATGGGGATGTTCTGAGGTGCCCCAGGCGGGGGATCTTTTTTATGGGGTGCCGGACGAAAAAATAGCGCGCCAGATTACGGAAAAACGCCTTGTTCGTTTACGCGAAGAAGAATTTAAGGCCGCTCAACCAAGAATATCGCTTAATGATTTATTTAAACAAATCAAGGAAGG
This sequence comes from Peptococcaceae bacterium SCADC1_2_3, assembly GCA_000681355.2. GTDB lineage: Bacteria > Bacillota > Desulfotomaculia > Desulfotomaculales > Nap2-2B > SCADC1-2-3. Next base: position 15,613 of record JJNX02000035.1, on the reverse strand, counting down.
TCAGGTAAAAGAATTACATTTAATCATAAAGGCAGATACGCAGGGTTCCGTTGAAGCACTAAAGCAATCCCTGGAACAGCTTTCCACCGCTGAGGTAAGAGTAAAAATTATTCACAGTGGGGTGGGTGCCGTTACAGAAACAGATATAATGTTAGCTTCAGCTTCTAGCGCTATTATCATCGGTTTTACCGTTCGTCCTGATATTAACGCTAAGAATACAGCTTGCCGGGAGAACGTAGATATTCGTTTATATCAGGTAATTTATGAAGCTATTAACGATGTAAAAGCAGCCATGAGCGGGCTTTTAGAACCTGAATATGTTGAGGTGAATTTAGGCCGGTTGCAAGTGCGTAAAGTATTTAAAGCCTCTAAAATAGGTGCTATTGCTGGTTGTTACGTCAGTGAGGGTAAGGTAGTAAGAGATGCCAATGTCCGGATAATTAGGCAAGATAAAGTAATTCACGAGGGAAAAATAGAATCGCTAAAAAGGTTTAAAGATGATGTCCGCGAAGTTTTAGAAAATTATGAGTGCGGTCTTACCCTGGAGAAGTTTAATGACACCCAGGAAGGTGACATTATTGAAGTTTATACTACCGAAGAAACAAAAAGAGAATTAGCCTAAGCAAAATGTAACTATGCAGGTGGATAGCCTGTAGGCAGTTAGCCTGTAGGAGGAAATTATGCACGATCATACAAAGCTCAGAGCGTTTGAACTGGCCGACGAAGTGGCGGTTCTTAGCGCATTGATTCGGTCAATGTGTGACTAACAGCCTATAGCCTATAGCCTAAACAACCTGAGTAGTAACAGCAAAATTGAGTGGTTAGTAATTGGTGATTGGATATTAAGGAAGGGATCAGAATATTTTTCCCAACCACCAACCACTAACCACTCAAATAACAGGAGGTAGTTAAATATGCCTTATCGACCAAAGCGATTAGCTGAAGCAATTAAAAAAGAGGTTTTTGATATTTTGAAAAATGACTTAAGGGACCCAAGGATTGGATTTATTACTATAACTAACGTTGAGGTTTCAACAGATCTTCAACACGCCAAGATTTTTACCAGTATTTATGGTTCGGACCAGGAGCAAAAAAAAACCATGGAAATACTGCAAAAAGCCCAGGGTTATATTCGTGGTGAAATAGGACGGCGCATCCGGGTACGCTATACACCGGAAGTTACGTTTAAACTGGATAAATCTATTGCGCAAGGAAGTAAGATTATATCCTTAATAGAAAAGGTAATAAATGAAGAAGGCAATTAAAGTGAATAATTTAAGCGAAATAGGTGACTTGCTGCTCCAAGGAAAACGAATTATTCTTTGCGGGCACGTAATGCCTGACGGTGATTGTCTTGGGTCGGTGATAGCGTTAGGCCTAGCTTTAGAAAAAATGGGCAAGGAGGTAACCTTAGCTATCCCCGATCCGGTACCCGAAGTATATAATTTTCTGCCCGAAGTTAAACGCTTTCAAGAAGGAAGCAAAGCCTTACAGGGTGAATACGATAGTTTCATCATCTTAGACTGTTCCGTACCTGACCGGCTGGGGCCTTTGCGTGAATTGTTGACGCGCCCTATAATAACTTGTAGTATTGACCACCACGTAAGTGCAAATGAATTTGCTCACTATAACTATATTGATCCAAAAGCCGCCGCCGTAGGGGAAATAATTCAGGATTTATTGAATTTGATTAATTTTCCTTTAACTCCAGATATTTCTATCTGTCTTTATGCGGCCATTGTAACTGATACAGGCTCTTTTCAGTACGATAATACACGTGCGGACACCCACCGCCGCGCGGCCAAGTTAATTGAGTACGGAGTACCGGCAGCCGAAATTAATAGGTTAATATACGAGCAAAAACCTTTATCCAGTCTTAGACTTTTAGAAGCTGTTTTAGGGACCTTAAGCGTAAGTCCTTGTGGACGGGTGTCGTGGATGATTGTTAATCTGGAGATGTTAAAGAATAAAAATGCCGGAAAGGAACACGTTGACGGCTTGATAAATTACGGCCGGTCGGTACGTGGCGTTGAGGTAGCTTTATTGTTTCAGGAAATATCTAAAGATTGTTTTAAAGTGAGTTTTCGTTCTAAGGAATTAGTAGACGTTAATAGTTTGGCCGGCAAATTTGGTGGAGGAGGACATAACCGGGCGGCAGGTTGCATCATAAAAGGGGATTTGGAAACCATAAAAACACAGGTTATTGCCGCTGCCTTGCAAGCGGTAAATGAAACAGCATTAGTTTGTTTTTCTCCTGACGTCTGACAACTGACGTGGCAGGTCAATCAGTGGCACAGGCCCGTAGGGTAGGCATCCTGCCTGCCCGAAGCCTGTGGTTAATAAAAGGAGACCATGGTAAATATTGGAGGGCATCTTAAACATCTTAAAACCGCCGGGAATGACTTCTCACGACGTAGTTAATTTTGTACGACGACTTACCGGCGAAGCAAAAGTTGGTCATACCGGAACACTAGACCCAGAGGCAGCCGGAATTTTACCTGTATGTTTAGGTAAAGCCACCCGGGTTATTTCTTTTCTTAGAAACGACAAAGAATATCGGACAGAGGTTACTTTTGGAGCTAAGACATCTACCCATGATAGTTTTGGAGAAGTGTTTTCCGAATGCGATGCCTCGCATTTAACTTTAGAAATGGTAGAAAAAGCATTGACTAACTTTAGAGGAATAATTACTCAGGTACCACCCATGACTTCAGCAAGGCATTATCAAGGAAAAAAATTATATCAGTTGGCCAGGAAAGGGGAAATAGTAACCCGTCAACCAAAACAGGTAACCATTTACCAACTCAATATTGTACGTGACCAAGACCTCCGAACAGCGCATCCCCGGTTGCTTTTAGATGTTGTTTGTACTGAAGGCACGTACATCCGCACCCTTTGTAATGATCTGGGAGAAAGCCTGGGCTGTGGGGCGTACATGAGCTTTCTTTTAAGAACGCGCGCCGGCCTCTTTACGTTGTCCAACGCCCTAACTATTGAAAATTTATTCTTTTTGGTTAATAATAACTGCTTAGATAACGTTTTAATGCCTATAAACGAAGCTTTAAGCCATTTGCCAGTCGTGGAACCTAAAGAAGGGGAGGCCGTTAAAGTGATAAGGGAAGGCCGTACATTACAAGAAAATGAAGTAAAAAAATTACCTGCCCCTTTAACCCCAGGTCAAATTGTCCGGTTAACCAGCCTAAATAGATTGGTGGCTATCGCCAGAGTAGAGGTCAAGGTAGAAAGTTACCGGTTTAGGCCAATAAGGGTTTTAGTTTAGCTTACTCATCACGTAGGGAGTGAAATAAGTGCAAATTTATTATACCTGGCAAGGAATTAAGGAAAAATATCATAATTTAGTAGTAGGCTTAGGCAACTTTGATGGTGTCCACCTTGGTCATCAAAAGCTAATTGAGCAATTAGTAAAAGAGGCAAAGAGGATAAAAGGAACACCTGCCGTTTTTACTTTTTATCCTCATCCGGATGTAGTTTTAAACCCGTCTAATTACCACCCGCTTTTGCTCACCCAGGAAGCCAAAAGAAATCTGATTGCCCGTTTAGGGGTAGATTTGTTCATTCAAATTCCTTTTAATACTGAATTTGCCAGAATTACCGCCCCAGACTTTGCGGAAAGAATACTTTACTGTGAACTTGGCGTACATACCATATTCATTGGGTATAATTATACTTTTGGTTATAAAGGAGAAGGAACAGCGGAGCTACTAAAAGAAAGCGGGGGTAAGTACGGTTTTACCGTCCGGGTTATTTCTCCCGTAATAGTAAATAGACAGGTGGTTAGCAGTACCTACATCCGTAATTTATTATTTCAAGGCAAGGTGACCGAAGCAAAGGACTTTTTGGGCTACTATCCTTTTGTTGAAGGAATGGTAGTATCTGGTGAACAGCGGGGTAACTTATTAGGCTTTCCTACGGCTAATCTGGAACCCGAAACAGAATTACTTATTCCTGCCAGGGGTGTCTATGCGGTAAAAATCCAGGTGGAAGAAGGTACTTATTGGGGGGTAGCCAATATTGGAGTTAAGCCAACCTTTCACGCCCAAAAAAATAAAATTAATCTTGAAGCTCACATCTTAGATTATTACGGAAATCTTTATCATCGTTGGATAAAAGTAATTTTTCTTAAACGGTTAAGGGAGGAAAAAAAGTTTTCTTCTCCCGAAGAATTAATCACCCAAATAAAGCACGACATTTATCAAGTTCGGAGTTATTCTTTATATAATAATATAGATAATATTACCTATTAATAGGGGCGTTAAATTTAGTGCCTTTATGTAGAATGAATAGATTTTATTAAAAATTTTAATAAAATTAATTAACGGGAAAACAAGGAGGTTTATATCTGGATATGAAGATTGCCATGGTTGTCCCCCCCTGGTTTAAAGTGCCCCCGGATGGTTACGGCGGCATTGAAGTTGTGGTTAGCTTGCTGACAGATGGCCTCGTCCAAAAGGGACACGAGGTTACCCTTTACAGTATAGCGAGCTCAGTAACAAAAGCGCACTTATATAAATTTTTTGATGAAGAAATGAAATCCTGCCTGGATAAACCGCCTTCCAGTTTTTTAAACGTAGCCTTAACCCATGCCCTGGGTTCATACCTGGAAATTTCCCGGCATAAGTATGACCTGATTCATGACCATACCTGGAAAGAGGGGTTATGTTGCGCGGCCTTTACAGATGTTCCGGTAGTGCATACCCTTCATGGTCCTTTTGATGAGGAAAACAAAAAGTTTTACCACCTTTTTAAAAATCGATCCAGGGTGCATTTCATTACTATAAGTGGCTGCCAACAAATTAGTTTTCCTGGTTTAAACTATTTGGGCACGGTTTACAACGGTATCAAATTTGATAAATACCCTTATTCTGAGGAAAAAGAAGATTATTTCTTTTATATTGGCCGGTTTAACGCTGAAAAAGCACCTCACCTGGCCTGTGAAGCAGCAAAGAAACTGGGAAAGAAGCTTATTTTGGCCGGTAAGGTTCATGAAAAAGCTGAAGTGGATTATTTTAACCAATATATAAAGCCATACCTTGATGATAATATTACGTATATTGGTGAGTTAGGGCACTGGAGTGAGGAAAAGATGCGCTTGCTTTCCCGGGGCAAGAGTTATCTTTACCCGATCCAGTGGGAGGAGCCCTTTGGAATTACCATGGTGGAGGCGATGGCATGCGGCGCACCGGTGATAACCTTCAAAAGAGGCTCCGCACCAGAAATTGTAGACCATAAGGTTACGGGTTTTGTGGTGAATACTATGGAAGAATTTGTCGAGGCCGTCAAACAGGTGGATATAATTGATCCCCGAAAATGCCGGGAAAGGGTAGAAAAAATGTTTACCGATAAGATAATGGTAGATAACTATGAACGGTTGTATATAAAAGCACTATCTAGTTAGTTAGTAGGGGCGTTAAATTTAACGCCCCTACTAACTAATGTCCCTACAACGTATTCAAATAGTTTCAAAAGAGTTCCCCATGGGGAACGTTCGTTCCCTCCATAAAGCATGAAAAACCAATAATGCTAATTACTGCCGTTATGGTAATTAAAATTAACTGGGCTCTTAAGTAACCAAAAAAAGCAGCCAGCAACGTTTTTTCAATTTCCAAAGATTTTTCACCCCAGGAAGCAGGAATTAATTTAAGCCATAAATTTTTAATTTGCCGGCGGTCCCGGCTGATATAGTAAGTCGCTACAATCATAATGAAAATAATTAATATCGCCTCAGGTAAAAAAGCGGCTGTTTGGATTAAAAAATTAGCCGCCGCATTGGCCAAATCAGATAACCACTTGGTAAGTGTGTCTATGCTTTTCGGCATTTGTTCGGTAACATAAGGAGGAAGGTGAAAGTAAAAAACTTTGCCTTTTTCAACTAAATCAGTTAAATATGCCTGAACAGGCCCAAAATAACGCGGCAAAGACCCGGATAAATCAATTAATTCTGTAACCAGTTTGGTAATAATTAAAGTTAATAAAGAGCCAATACTTCCTATTACTATAATCATGGCTAATAATACAGCCATGGGGCGGCGCAACTTTAATCTGGCCGTAAACAAACCAACCAGCGGTTCAATAGAAACGACTAAAATAGTCGCTAAAATAAAAGGTAGAAGGATAAAAAACAAAGTTCTTAAGACAACAATCAGTTCAGGCAAAATAAATTTCCAGGCCAAATAAAACAAAAACATAAGGATAAAAAACAAAATTAAGTTTAGATACCGTGACACTGGTTACTCTCCTGTTTTTAAAAAAAATGTTACGTAATAATATACTAAAGGCGAGGTAAAAAAAAGACTATCAAAACGGTCTAAAATACCACCGTGTCCAGGGATAATCTTACCCGCATCTTTTACCTTGGCCTGTCTTTTAAAAATTGAAGCGGTAAGATCACTTATTTGGGCAACTACACTAATCAACAAACCTAAAAACAAGACCGGTAATTTAGGTAAAATAGGGTAAAACAAAATAAATATTAAGGTAACCACCAAACCACCTGCTACCCCACCAATCACCCCGGCAACAGTTTTGCCAGGACTTATTAAGGGCGCCAGTGGCCGGCGACCAAATATTTTTCCTGAAAAATAAGCCGTTGTATCGGTAGCCCAGACATTGAGCAGGAGAAAAATAAGCCAGAAATCCCCTTTAGGCAAACTATCAAGCAAATAAAAGTAAATAAAAAGACTAAGATACAACATGGCTGTTAAGGCCAAGGCGCTATCTATAAGAGAGTATTTCGAGTAAAATATAATTAAAAAAACAAAAAAAACTATTCCCAGTAAGGTTATTATGCCGGACGGATTTAGTTTAAAATAAGCGCTACTTAACAAAAACAGGTTGCCAATCAAAGCCAACCAGAAAAAGGGGGATAAATTTAAGGAGGTAAACATTTTAAACATTTCCCACGTGGCAATTATGATTACCAAACCCGTAAAAAATAATAAGTAAAAGCCGCCCAGCCATACAACCAAAATAATTAAAGGTATACCTATCAAGGCGCTTAGTATTCTTGGTTTAAGCATTAACCCCCAAACCGTCTCTCCCTGTTTTGAAAATCTACTAAAGCCTGTAAAAAATGGATACGGCGAAAATCAGGCCATTTAATCTCCGTAAACCAAAATTCCGTATAGGCAATTTGCCAAAGTAAAAAGTTGCTTACCCGGTAATCTCCTGCCGGCCTGATTAATAAATCGGGTTCAGGTTGTCCGGCCGTATATAAATGACGAGCAAACAGCGCTTCATTAATTTCTTCTACGGCCAATTTCCCTTCCGCTACTTTTTGGGCAATAATTTTCGTAGCTTCTATGATTTCAAATCGTCCCCCGTAATTAAGCGCAATATTAAAGTTTAGTCCGTTATTATTTTGACTTCTTTTTATAGCCATATTAATAGCGGCCTGAGCTTCCGGGGTAAAACTTTTAAAGTTGCCTAATATTTGTATTTTTACATTACGGGCACATAATTCATCTATTTCTTTATAAAGATATTTAATTAAAAGACCCATTAAAAAATTAATTTCGATTAAGGGTCGCTTCCAGTTTTCGGTTGAAAAGGCATACACCGTTAATACTTGAATACCCAGCTCTACGCAAAGCTTTACTACTTCACGCAGGGACTCCATACCCGCCTGGTGACCAAAATTTCGCGCAATTCCCCGGGCTAGAGCCCATCGCCCGTTACCATCCATGATAATAGCCACATGACGTGGTAAACAAGACTTATTTAATTGGGTTAAAAGCTCTTCTTCCGTAACCATATTTTTAAAATCCTGTTGCTTATTCTTCAACAATTGCCCCTGTAGGGCAAACATCAACACATTCCCCGCAGTTTTCGCATTTATCCAGTTCTATCTGGTAAATATCACCTTCTATGATTGCCTCGTTAGGACAAGATTCCAGGCAAGTACCACAGGCCAAACATTCTTCCGTGATGCGATAGGCCACCTCTTACCCCTCCTTTCCTTTTTCTCTGCTCAAAACAATGATTAATACTCCTTTTCGAGGGCCAAGGCGGAGAAAGCGTACTACCCGCCACCCAGTTTCAGTTGCCGTTAAACAGCCGTTAGGTGGTAGGGGTTGACTGGCTTTGATTGCTATGGGTGGACGGGTAGGAAGAATTTCTAATTTCCAATCTTCCTTCTTTGCTAAAGCTAATGCTTCTTTTAATTTTAAAGCCAGCACATCTTTTTCCTGCATATAACTTAAATAACCTAAACAGCCATAATTTCCTTTTCTTTATTACTTACCAATTGATCTATTTCTTTTGTATATTTATCCGTTAATTTCTGAACTTTCTCTTGCAGCAGGAACATTTCATCTTCAGAAATCTTTCCCTCTTTTTGTTGCTTTTTAAAATGGTCGTTTGCTTCCCGGCGAATGTTGCGAACAGCTACCCGGCCTTCCTCGGCCCTTTTTTTAGCCGTCTTAACTAACTCCAAACGCCTCTCCTGGGTCAATTGCGGGATGACCAGGCGAATTACGGACCCATCGCTCGTTGGATTAATACCTAAATCAGATTTTAGAATGGCTCTTTCAACTTCAGGTAAAATTGACCTCTCCCAAGGTTGAATTACTAAAAGCCTGGCCTCAGGAACAGAAATATTAGCCACCTGGTTAACCGGCGTTGGGATCCCATAATATGAAACCATAACTTTTTCTAGTAAAGACGGTGTAGCCCTTCCGGTTCTAAAAGTGGCCAGTTCTTTTTTAAATACTTCTATGCTCGTTCGCATATTATCTTCTACCAGGTCAAGATCGGCCAATAAAACCACCTCCTACGTACGTACCGATACACTCCCCTAAAATTGCTCTTTTAATATTTCCTGCTTCGTTTAAATTAAAAATCAAAAGAGGAATTTGATTATCCATACACAAAGAAACAGCCGTGGCATCCATAACCGCTAAACCTTTATTTAAAACCTCAATATAAGTAAGCTTGTCAAAACGCTTGGCTTTCGGATTTTTAACCGGGTCATCTTCATATACGCCATCTACATTTTTAGCCATAAGAATAATTTTGGCTTCAATTTCCGCGGCCCGTAAAGCTGCCGTTGTATCGGTAGAAAAATACGGATTTCCCGTGCCACCCGCAAATATAACCACCCGCCCTTTTTCCATGTGCCGTACCGCGCGCCGTCTAATAAATGGTTCGGCTACTTCTTTCATCTCAATTGCTGTTTGTACCCGGTTGCTCACTCCCTTTTTATCTAAAGCATCTTGTAGGGCCAATGCATTAATAACGGTAGCTAACATACCCATATAGTCCGCGGTGGCCCGGTCCATTCCTTGGGTACTGCCGGCAACTCCCCGCCAAATATTGCCTCCTCCTACTACAATGCCTAACTGAACCCCTAATTTAGCAACTTCTTCTACCTGATCAGCTACAGAATTTACTATATGCGGGTCAATGCCATACCCTTTGTTTCCTGCCAGGGCTCCACCACTAATTTTTAAAATTACGCGCTTATACTTTGGCTTTTTCAACGTATTTATTCCTCCTGTTAAAATTCCTTGACCCCCTGGCAAAATCATATTTGGCAAAAAAAGTTACTCCGGACAAACAGTCGCCATAGTCCCAACAGCACAATCATTTTGCCTTTTGGCTAATCCCTCACCAAGTTCATATCGCGCAAAACGCCGTACATTTATATTTTCCCCTAATATGGCAATATGTTCCGTAATTAATTGTTGGACAGTTATATCTGGGTTTTTAATAAACTGTTGTTCTAAAAGACAATTATCTTTAAAAAATTTTTCTAACCGTCCTTCCACTATTTTATTAACTATTTTTACCGGTTTTCCTTCGTGAAGCGCTTGGGCGGTTAAAACTTCTTTTTCCCGGGCCGTTATTTCAGGAGGAACGTCTTCACGCCGCACGTATTCAGGCTTGAACGCGGCTACCTGCATAGCTATATCGCGCACTAAAGTTCGAAATTCATTCGTTTTAGCCACAAAGTCAGTTTCACAGTTGACTTCTATCAAAACCCCAATCCGTCCTCCCCCATGAATATACGCTTCAACCATACCTTCGGAAGCAATACGCCCTGCTTTTTTTGCCGCGGCAGCCAGACCTTTTTCCCTTAGATAATCTACTGCTTCTTCCATTTTCCCTTTTGTCTCGGTTAAGGCTCGCTTACAATCCATCATCCCTACCCCTGTACGGTCACGTAACTCCTTAACCATTTCTGCCGTAACTTCGGCCATTATTTTTCCTCCTTTAAAGTGCCGTGTTTTTCCTTAAAATAATTATCGCTTCGGACCGGACCAGCGACACTGCAAAAGCGGCATGATACTAAACTGTTCTTAATATTTCTTGTTATTACAGAACCTCTTCACTTTTCAAACAACTTTTTACGTGTCGCTGGTTTCGTGCCGCTGTCCGGTTACCCTTGCTTCGCTTGAGTCGCTGTTACCGGCGCTTGTGCTTAGTCGTTCACTTAGGACAATTCCTGCCTGCACTAGCTAATTTACTGAATATTTACCACTAAAGCGCCTCGGCTACATCGGCAAGTTGTTCGCCTTGTTTGCCTTCTAGCACTGCATCAGCCATTTTACCAGTTATTACCCGTACTGCCCTAATGGCATCATCGTTTCCTGGAATTATGTAATCAACCTCGTCGGGATCACAGTTAGTATCTACAATAGCTACAATAGGTATGCCCAACTTGCGCCCTTCGGCAATGACAATCCGCTCTTTACGCGGATCCACCACAAAAAGTACCCCGGGCAATTTACGCATTTTTTTAATCCCGCCTAAAAACTTATTTAGTTTTTCCTTTTCGTGGACTAATTCAGCCGCTTCTTTTTTGGGTAGAAGGTCCAGGATACCATTTAACACCTTTTGTTCTAATTCGTGTAAACGCCCTATTCGTTTAGTAATGGTTTGAAAATTGGTTAACGTCCCTCCCAACCAGCGGTGGTTAACATAAAACATTTCACATCGTTCGGCTTCTTCTTTAATTGATTCTTGCGCCTGCTTTTTTGTTCCTACAAAAAGAACCGTTTCTCCTTCGGCCACTGCACTCCTAATAAAATTATAAGCCTCATCAATCTTTTTTACGGTTTTTTGTAAATCAATAATGTAAATACCATTACGCGCGGTAAAAATATAGGAAGCCATTTTAGGATTCCAACGACGGGTTTGGTGCCCAAAATGAACTCCTGCTTCTAAAAGCTGCTTCATTGATACAACCGGCACTACTATTCCACCTCCTTCCACCATGGTTTTCCCTCAGTTACCATCATATTTTACTAAAACCCTTCTTGTCCAAGAGCACCCTTAGTAAAATCAAGTAACTTGTGTATTTTACACCAGTATATATTTTAACATAAAAATTTACTTGAGTGCAAGGCAACCAAATAAAGACTAGTTAAAAAAAGAATTTTTAATAATAATATGGTTATTAAATAATATTGTTTAAGAAAATTAATTTTCTTAAACAACTGAATTAAAAATTTTTATCAAAATATTTTAAAATAATAATTTTTGTAGTACAATTAAAAATTAGATAAAAATATTTAAGAAAGAGAATGGATGTCCTTATGCTTTTAGATAGTGAAAGACCAGAAAATATAAAACAATTTGACCTTCCAACAGGAACAGTTTACCTTGAAGGACCTGCAAGCAGCGATTACATCGCTCCTCTTTTGATAAACGCTAAATTAAGCAACTTTCGCAGTCCGAACCGCCAAAAAGAAGCCTTAATGCTTACGGCTAATTTACCTGAAGGAATAGTATATTTAGCCCGACGTCAAAAGGAAATTATTGGTTACATTATGTTCCATTACCCCAGTCAGTATACCCGGTGGAACAGGCACCCCCGCATTTTAGAACTTGGGGCTATTGAAGTAAGCTCAACCTGGCAACATCAGGGCATTGCTTCAGAATTATTAAAACAGGTTTTTGCCAATAACACCTTAGAAGAATATGTCGTTATTACTACTGAATTTCACTGGCACTGGGACCTTAAAGGCACTGGCCTTAATGTCTGGTCGTATCAAAAAATGTTAATAAACTTATTTGGTAAAGTAGGCTTTAAAAAAAGGCGTACTGACGATCCGGAAATTTTAGAACATCCGGCTAATATGCTACTGGTGCGCATTGGTAAGAAGGTTAACAAAATATACCTTAAAGCTTTTGAAGACATGACCTATCAACATTCTTTAGTAAGATAAGTTTAATTCTAATTAAGTTTAAAGACTAAAAAATTTTTTTAAAGCCGGGTAAACCTGAGTTTTATCTTTAATGGTTACAATAGTAAAGTTTGGGTGCTCTACCTTTTTATAAAATGAACGCAAAGTAGTGGTATAGTAATAAGGTCCTTCTATTTCTCCGTAGCCCACCTGATTGCATATTTTTAAAAGTTCATTTATTAGCTTTACGCATAGGTCATTGTCACTGGTTAGATTATCCCCGTCAGAGAAATGAAAAGCATAAACATTATAGTCCTGTGGGTTAAATCGCTGCATAGTAATCTCTATAGCCAGTTTATAGACTGAAGAACAGCGCGTTCCACCGCTTTCACCTTTGGTAAAAAATTCTTTTTCGTTTGTTTCTTTGGCTTCGGTATGATGGGTTAAAAAAACAATCTGTACATTTTGGTATTTTGTCCGCAAAAAACGAACCATCCAGAAAAAGAAGCTGCGGGCAATATACTTTTCGTAAGTTCCCATAGAACCAGAGGTATCCATCATGGCCAGTACTACGGCGTTAGACTCATATTTATAAGTAAGCTCCCATGTTTTATAGCGTAAATCCTCCGGAATAAGAAGGGGCAGTTCTCCTTTTCCTTTTAAAGCCTGGCGCTTAATAGCTTCCAGAATGGTTCGCTTTCGATCTATGTTGCTGCTAATCCCTTTTTTACGCACGTCTTTAAATTCTACCGCTTCAGAGGTAATTTCTGCCTTTATTTTCTGTTTAAGGTTAGGAAGGCCTAAATCCGCAAAAATCATTTCTGCCAGTTCATCAATAGTGATTTCAGCTTCGTAATAATCTACTCCTGGTTGCTCTCCGGCTCCCGGGCCTTTATCGCTTTTTGGTACGGTTTGACCTAACAAGTCACCAACTTCACTCTTACCTTTCCCCTGACCAATATGTTTTTGTTTTCCCTGGTCAAAGCGAAAGTGGTATTCCTCCAAAGAACGGATAGGTATCTTAATAATTTTATCCCCATCAGCCATAATAATGCTTTCTTCGCTGATAAGGTCCGGTAGGTTTTTCTTAATTGCTTCCTTTACTTTTTCCTGGTGTCTTTGACGGTCCAGTTCTCCCTTACGGTGCAAAGACCAATCTTCGCGTGAAATAGTATAAGACATAACTATATGCCCCCTTAGCGATTAAGCAAGCTACCTACATATTTGAGTAATTCGTTGGCACAAACGGCACAATAGCCACATTCGTTAATTAGCCTTGCGCTGACCTCATTTAATCGTTTTAATTGTTCTGCGTCTGGTGTTTTGCTGGAGGTGGTAATTTTTACGATATCCTTTAAATCAACAAATAATTTTTTTTCTACCGCCTCCTGAAGCCTTTCGTGCGAAGTGTAATCAAATTTTTTTTCTTTTCGGGCAAAAGTAACCAGACGAATAAGGATTTCTTCCCGAAAACTTTTTTTAGCGTTTTCTGAAACGCCAATTTGTTCTTCCAAAGAACGCATGAGTTTTTCATCCGGTTCTAATTCTTCATCGGTAATGGGGTCTCTAATTTTAGTCTGGTTGCAATACGCCTCTACATTGTCTAGATAATTGTTAAATAATACCCGGGCTGATTCTTCAAAAGAATAAACAAAGGCTTTTTGCACTTCTTTTTTTGCTATTTCGTCGTATTCCTGCCGCGCCAGGACAATAAGTTTAATAAGACGCTCTTTTTCCTCTTTGGTAATGGAAGGATGCTGATCTAAACCATCTTTCAAGGTGCGTAGAACATCTAAGGAGTTAATGCAGTTGGTAGAGGTACGAATCAAAGCGGAAGAAAGACGGTTTATAACGTAACGCGGGTCTACCCCGCTCATCCCTTCATCAACAGCTTCATTTTGCAATTCAATAATATCTTTTTGTTTAAATCCTTCCACATCCTCCCCATCGTAAAGTTTCATTTTTTTATTTAAATCCATCCCTTGCTTCTTGCTTTCTTTTAAACGGGAAAGTACGGAGAAGATGCCGGCTACCCTTAAAGCATGGGGTGCTAAGTGAATATCCTGTAAATCACTTTGTTTAATTAATTTTTCGTAAATTTTAACTTCTTCGCTTACTTTTAAATTATAGGGTATCTTCATCACAATAATCCTTGATTGCAGGGCTTCGTTTTTTTTGTTGCTGATAAAAGCTTTGTATTCATTTTCATTGGTATGGGCTACAATCATTTCATCGGCCGAAATTAAGGCAAAACGTCCGGCCTTAAAGCTGCCCTCCTGGGAAAGGCTGAGCAGGTTCCATAAGAACTTTTCATCACACTTAAGCATTTCTTGAAATTCCATAACCCCCCGGTTGGCGATATTTAACTCCCCGTCAAAACGATAGGCACGCGGGTCAGATTCTGAGCCGTATTCGGTAATGGTAGAAAAATCTATGCTGCCGGTAAGATCAGCAATATCTTGAGATTTAGGGTCGGAAGGCGTAAAAGTACCTATCCCAATCCTTTTATCCTCTGAAAAAAAGATTCTTTCAACCATTACTCTTTCCAAGCAGTTGTTGTATTCTATTTCCACTCGCAACCGGCAGTATGGACAAAGTTCCCCTTCAACATAAACCCCAAATTCTTGCTGAAATTCCTCCCGTAATTCTTTAGGGATAAGATGAAGAGGCTCCTCGTGCATTGGACAGCCTTTAATGGCGTATATAGTACCCTTTGAGATACGGGTATATTTTTCCAGGCCCTTTTTTAACATTGTCACCAGGGTAGATTTACCTCCACTTACAGGGCCCATTAAAAGTAAGATGCGCTTCCGTACGTCCATACGGCGGGCAGCAGGGTGAAAATACTCTTCAACCAATTTTTCAAGGGTACTGTCCAAACCATATATTTCTTGATTAAAAAACTGATATTGCCAACGGCCATTTATTTCTTTAACCCCAGCATCCTTAATCATCTGGTAAATACGGGCGTGAGCAAGCTGGGCTACGTGGGGGTTTGCTTTAACTATTTTTAAATAATCAGCAAAAGTTCCTTCCCAGGCTAAGCGCTTTTCTAAAAGGCGGTGTTCTTCCAAACGCTTTAATAATTCCATGGGATTCACCTTCTTAAAATTATTTTTAAAAAAGTATATAATAAATAGGCTCGTTTAAACGACAGTTGATTTAATGGTTTTTAATTAATATATTATTATATGATTTATACGATTATAATTTTATATGATTATATGCAAAGCTTTTTGCTTTGTAAACTTTTTTGGCTTTTTAGTCATTGGTCAAGCATTCTCAATGGGTAAATTGAAACTGCGCTACATTAAATAATGACATATTTCTCTATTGATTAAATTATTTTCCTCATTTTACCATAATAATGAGTATACTTATCCTATTTTCCACAGTTTAGGACTGAGGATATTTTATCGGGAAAGTTATCTCCATGTGGATAATTTTTAGGCTGCTGCCACCAGACT
>JJNX02000034.1 GCA_000681355.2 Peptococcaceae bacterium SCADC1_2_3 | reverse complement strand
AAGATTTTTTTATTGTGGATGAACTGACGGTGGAGGGCAATAAATATGCCGTTTTATTGTCCCTGGAAGAAGAGGAAAGCGTTGAAGACGAAGAAGACGAAGAAGACGAAGAAGACGAAGAAGACGAAGAAGACGAAGAAGACGAGGGAGAGGCGGTAATTTTAAAGTATGTCTTTGACGAAGAAGGCAATGAGATTTTAGAGGATATTGAGGACGATGAAGAATGGGAGAAAGTCGCCAACGCCTGGGAAGAGATGCTCATTCAAGAAAATTCATAGCTTAAAACAACTTAAAAAGAGCAACTAAAAAAGGGGTAAATTTACCCCTTTTTTTAGCTTGAGGAAGAATATCTTGAGGAAGAATATAAAGTGAAGTTAGCGGCCAGGATAGCCCTTGTCTTAATTCTGGTTATTACCGGTTTATTTGCTATAGGAGCTGTTCTTTTTTATAGCGCTCAGGAGCGGGTGCTTCCTAAAGTGCAGGCGGACGGAATAAATTTAGGCGGGCTAAAAAAAGAAGAGGGCCAACATGCCCTTCTTCGTTTGGAAGAAGAGCTAAAATCAAAGTCTGTTGTCTTGCGTTGCCAGGGTAAAAATTGGCCTTTGGCGTTAAATCAGATAAACTTTAAAATGGATACGGCGACGGTGATGAAAGAGGCTTTAGCGGTAGGGCATACCGGCTCTTTTTTTCGTCGCGGTCAAGATACTATTCAGGTTTGGCAAAATGGGCATCAGGTACCTTTAGTAATTACCCTTAATAAGGAAAAGTTTAACCGGATACTGGATGAGATTACTAAAGAAGTGGGTTTTTTACCTCAAGATGCTGCCTTTCAGGTGTTAAATGACGATACAATTAAAATTATTCCGGCCCGGGAAGGATTAGGGGTAAATAAACAGCAGGCTTACCACAACTTACTCGCTTCTTTAAACAAAAAAGAAAAAGAATTAATTATTAATTTAAGTTTAGAGCCCTTAAGGCCTAAACGAACAACCCAGGAAGTCGGGGCTATGGGCTTAAAAGGGCTTTTATCTGCCTACACCACCTCTTTTGAGGCCTCAAACTATGACCGGGCTTATAATATTCGGGTGGCAGCCGGTGCTTTAGACGGTTTAACTGTGCCGCCGGGTCAAGAATTTTCTTTTAATAAAGTGGTGGGGCCGCGCAGTTCGGAAGCCGGATATAAAAATGCCCGGATAATTTTTAACAACCAGTTTGTGGTTGGACCAGGCGGTGGGGTCTGTCAGGTAAGCACCACTTTATATAATGCGGTGTTGCTGGCTAATTTAGAAATTATAACCCGCACGTCACACTCGCTGCCCGTAAATTATGTGCCTTTAGGACGTGATGCTACGGTGGCTTATGAAGCTATTGATTTGCGTTTTCGAAACAATACCGAAAGTTATGTTTTAGTAAAATCCTTTGTTAGTGGCGGAAGTTTAACTTTTAAAATATACGGCCATACAGATTATAAAGTGCCGGTAAAAATAAATACGGTAATAAAAAAGGTATTTGAGCCAAAAGTGGTTTACGAAGCAGACCCTAACTTGAAAAAAGGCGAAGAAGTGATTAAACAAAAAGGGCTGCGGGGGTACCAGGTAATGGCGGAAAAAATAGTGACCGAAGACGGTCAAATCAAACGTGAACCCCTCCCCGGTAGTTTGTATCGCCCCTTAAATCAAATTGTTGCCGTAGGCACAAAAGAAGAGGAAGTTGTAGAGTCTTCTCCGGAAGAATTACCGGCTGAAAATGCTCCGGAGGAAAATATACCTGCGGAAAATACACCGGTTGAGGTTTCCGTACCGCCTGCGGCATCACCACTTCCACCACCCTAGTAGGGTAGGCATCCTGCCTGCCCGAAGCAGGGTTGATTTTTAAAAAGGGAGCTTAGGTCAATAAAAAAACCATTGCTGATTTTAAAATGTTTTCTGGTTGGATTAATATTAGCTGTTTTTTTAACGGTTTTATACGTAAATGCTTTAGTAAATCCTGTATTTCCAGCGAGCAAAAACCAGTTAATTACGGTAATTATTCCGCCGCGGGCTTCCAGCGCCGCTGTAAGTAATATATTGTATGAACATGGTTTGATTCGCGCGCCGCTGGTTTTTCAAGTTTACTCACGGTTAAAAGGAGTGGATGATGAACTTAAAGCCGGCCGGTATGGTTTTAGTTTGACGCAGGGCGTGCCGGAAATTGCCGCCCAACTGGTCAAAGGGCCTGAAGCCGTGGCTTTTACCATACCGGAAGGGTTTACTGTTTACCAGATTGCGAACCTACTGGACAGGCATGATTTGGTAGAAAAAGAAGCCTTTCTTGAAGCCGCGGCTTTAGAGAATTTTAATTATTCCTTTTTAACTTCCCTGCCTCCAAGTTGGCGGCGTTTAGAAGGCTACCTTTTTCCCGATACCTACCAAGTTAACCATGGTACTAGCGCCCAAAAAATCATAGAAATGATGTTAGATCGTTTTAACTGCGCCATAAAAAATTTAAATTACGAAAAAAAAGCCCAACAAGCCGGTTTGACCCTTCACCAAGCCGTAATTATTGCCTCCCTGGTGGAGCGCGAGGCCAAAAAAGAAGCTGAACGCCCGTTAATTGCCGGCGTAATTATGAACCGTTTGCAAAAAGGGATGCCCTTACAGGTAGACGCCACTGTGCAATACGCTTTGGGCAGCCAGCGCGCGAAGTTATACTACAAAGACCTGCAAGTTAATTCCCCTTACAATACCTATAAAATACCCGGTTTGCCCCCTGGTCCAATTGCCTGCCCAGGTGAAAGTTCTTTGCTTGCGGCCGTTAAACCCAGTCCTACCTCTTATTTATACTACGTAGCCAAACCAGACGGCAGCCACGCCTTTGCCCGCACCCTTGCTACCCATAATATTAACCAAAAAAGATACCTGCCTATTGAGAAGTGAGATGTGAGAGGTTAGAAGTGGGAATAAGTAGGAATTCGGCTTGCGGGTAGGCATCCTGCCTAACAACCACAGGCTGGAAGCCTGTGCCACTAGTGTGGTAGTAGCGTATATTCTTTGAAAAAAAGGGTATGCTAGGCAGTAGGTTTTTTATTCCTTTTCTATTCCTTTCACGGAAAGTGTGGAAATCAGTGGGACCTTTAAGGAAAAAACGGATAAGCCAGGTTTTTTTCCTGATTTTTCTTTTCTTTATTTTTTTACAGGCCCGGTTAGGAATAATTCAAATAAAGCAGAGAGATTATTATGCCTATAAGGCCATAAAGCAAGAAACATTAACGGTTGTTTTGGAAGATTACCCGCGAGGCAAAATTTTAGACCGTTACCAGCGCTCTTTAACCGGTACCTGGGCAGCCAACCGGATTGTAATTTTTCCGGCCCTTATTCCCCATAAGGAAAAAAGAGATGTCATGGCCAGATTAATTTCAGTTTTAAAAATAAAAAACCCGGCCCAAAAAGACGAAATTAAAGCTGCCTTTTCTGGCGCCCCAAAATACCTCTCTTGCCGGATATCCAAAGATCAAGCGCAAGCCGTTCAAAAGGCTAACTTACCAGGGGTGTTTGTGCTTCCGGTAAATTTTCGGTACGGGGAAGAACCTCTAGCGGTTCAGGTGGTGGGTCACCTTGGCCGGATTCAACCAGGGGAAAATTTTACTGACTTAAAGATGGGCAATGCCAAACCGTATGAGCTTGGTGACTGGGTAGGACGCTCAGGGCTGGAATCTTACTACGAAGAGGAATTAAAGGCCACCCGGCCCTACGGGTACGCGCGTATTTTTTTGGATGCCAAAGGAAGGACGCTTCCTGGTCTGGCCGTTAAGGTAAATACCAAAGCTAATAGTTCTGACCAGCAAAATATAATTACTACCCTGGATGCTGACCTTCAACGAAAGGTAGAAAAGATTACGCGCGCCAGGTTAAAAAAAGGGGTGGTGGTGGTTATGGAGGCGGCTAGCGGGGATATTTTAGCTTTAGTCAGTCGTCCTGCTTACCAGCCTCAACCGGACAAAATAAACTGCTCTCTTAAAGCCAAAAAAGAAGAGGCTTTTCTGGAAAAGGGAACGGCTTTATACCAGCCAGGTTCTGTTTTTAAGGTCGTGGTTGCCGCGGCAGCCCTGGCCGAAGGCGTGGTTACCCCGGATACCGCTTTTTTTTGCCGGGGGGCAAAGGATAAACCTGTTCGTTGTTGGTATGAGCCAGGACACGGGAAAATTACCTTTACCCAAGCTTTTGCCCAATCCTGCAATCCGGTATTTGCCCAGTTGGCGCAAAGGCTAGGCGCAGAAAAGATAATTGATTATGCCCAACGCCTACGCCTGGACAACCAGCAGGTTATTGGTTATCCCGCGCCAATAGACAGGCGGCAAAATTTAAGCTTAATTGGCGCCCCTTTTAATTTAATAAACAGCAGTTTAGGACAGGGCCCTGTTTTGGCTACTCCGGTTCAGATTACGGCCATGATTAACACCATAGCCAATGAAGGAATTTATAAGCCCCCCCGTTTGGTTCAGGAAATAAAATCGGACGGGAACAGTGCCTCACGTTTTTTTAAGCCCGGTCCTTACCGGCAAGTAGTTAGCCCGGATGTGGCCCGCCAGATGAAAAAGCTTTTGGAAGCGGTAGTAAAAGAAGGTGTGGGTCAGCAGGCTTACCTTTCCGGTTACGGGAGCGCCGGGAAAACCGGCTCGGCCCAAACAGGCGAGCAGACGACTGTTGTCCAAGCCTGGTTTAGCGGCTATGCCCCCCGGCAAAAACCAAAATACGTGATTACCGTCTTGGTAGAAGAAGGAAATAGTGGCGGACAAACCGCCGCTCCGGTTTTTAAAGAAATTATGACGGCTTTATTAAAGGAATAAGGTTTAAAAAATATGGTAAGAACAGATTTTTTGTGCTATAATTAAAAAAAACTAGCCACAGGAAAGGGGGAAGGGGCATGGAACTGATTAGCGGCGTGGTTTTAGCCGGAGGAAAAAGCAGCCGGATGGGTTTTAACAAGGCTTTTTTAAGACTTGGACAGCAGCATTTAATTGAAAGAATTGTCGCTACCCTAAAGGAAGTATTTACCGAAAATATTTTAGTGGCTGATGCTCCGGAATTGTATTGGAATCTAGGGTTACCGGTGGTAACAGATATTTTTCCGGGTTGTGGCCCTTTAAGCGGTATTCATGCTGGTCTGGTTTATACCAATACTCCTTATATTTTTGTGGTAGCTTGCGATATGCCTTTTGTCACGGCCCAATTTATCCTTTTTCTTCTAAGACAAGCAGGTGGCGGATATGAGGTGATAGTGCCTCAAATTAACGAACAGGCTGAGCCGTTATGCGCGGTATATCATAAAGGTTGTTTACCGGTGGTGGAAAACAGATTAAAGGCAGGACAATATAAAGTTAGTGGTTTTTTTCAAGCCGTAAAGGTGAAATATATTGCTCAAGAAGAGTTTAGTTATATAGATGAAGAGGATAAAATCTTTATAAATTTAAATACCCGTAATGACTTAAAAAGGGCCTGGCATATACTGGATAGGGAAGATAGAAGCTGGCGAAAGATTAGCGCTTTAAGATTTAAAGATTTAAAAAAGGATTTAAAATTTTAAAAAGGGCTGAAGGTTATTTGTGCTGGAAATATTTTACCCCCGTTTATTTATTTCTTCTTTACCGGAACTTGATTTAAAGCATCTTTTAAAATTAGGCCTTAAAGGAATCCTGCTTGATCTGGATAATACCATTATTATGCGTGGCACAGAGAGTTGCTCACCAGAGATTATTGATTGGTTAAATGAACTGCAAGGCTGTGGCTTTAAGCTTTGTATTATTTCAAACAATAAATCGGCCCGGGTTAAGATGCTGGCCGGTGAGCTTAAAGTACCGGCGGTATATTATGCTTTTAAACCATTCAAACGGGCATTTTATCAGGCTCTTGGTTTAGTAAAGACTGCCCCTGAGGAAACGGCGATAATTGGCGACCAAATATTTACGGATATTTTAGGCGGAAACAGGTTAGGTCTTTTCACCATCCTGGTGGTGCCTTTAAATGGTAAAGAGCACTGGTTGACGCGGTTAATTAACCGGCGGGCAGAAAAGGCCTTAATGGCCTACTGGCGAAAAAAACAATTTTAAAGTTAAACGGAAAGGGCTGGCTTTAATTTATGCAGGTTGACGGCAAAACAAAGGTCTGCGGTATTTTTGGTTTTCCGGTGGAACATTCCTTTTCTCCCCGGATGCAAAATGCCGCCTTTTCTTTTTTAAAGCTTAATTATATTTATGTTCCCTTTGCCGTACCTCCCCAAGCGTTAAAACAAGCGGTGGCGGGCATAAGAGCGCTTAATTTAGCCGGGGTGAATATTACTATCCCGCACAAAGAACAAGTTATTTCTTTTTTGGACGAAATAACTCCTTCGGCCCGGATTATTGGGGCGGTAAATACGATAGTAAATCAAGAAGGGCGCCTAATAGGGCATAATACCGACGGGGCAGGTTTCCTAAGGGCCCTTAAAGAAGAAATAAACTTCCAACCCGCAGGAAAAAAAATATTGCTCTTAGGGGCCGGAGGGGGCGCGCGGGCAGTAGCGGTGGCCCTGGCTTTGGCAGGAGCAAATCAATTTACCGTTGCTAACCAGCCGTTTGAGTACGCCGTAAATTTAGCCCGCTTAATCAAAGAAAATACGGGTCTTAAAGCCGAAGCCCTTCCCTGGCTGGAAACTGAAGAAGGTGTACCGGCAGAAGTGGTGGAACAGGCCGACTTAATTGTACAGGCTACCCCGGTGGGAATGTACCCTTACGAAGATAAGTGCCTGAATATTCCCTTCAACTGCTTAAGGCAAGAGCAGGTAGTTTGCGACTTAATTTACAACCCTCCCCAAACCTTATTCCTTAAGCGGGCCGCAAAGGCCGGAGCCAGGGTAAAAAATGGCTTGGGGATGCTGCTTTACCAGGGGGCTTTAGCCTTTGAATTGTGGACCGGTAAGCCGGCGCCCGCGGCGGTAATGCAAGAAGCTTTAAAAAAAGCCAGAAATGAGGTGGATTAAATTGGCTATGCCATTAGCCGAAATTAAAATTGCCCCTAAAGAGATTTATACTTATGCCGATTATGCCCTGCTTCCTGAGGGGGCGCCTTATCAATTAATAGGAGGTAAATTGGTTATGACTCCTTCCCCTATCCCTTATCACCAGAGCATTTCCATGCGCTTGGAATTAAAACTTGCCTCACACGTTTTAGAAAAAAATTTAGGTATGGTTTATGATGCCCCCCTTGATGTTTATCTGGAAGAAACAGAAACCTACCAGCCGGATATAATATTTATTGCCAAAGAAAGACGGTCTATTATAGAGCCTACGAAAATAAACGGCGCTCCTGATCTGGTGGTGGAAATCTTATCCCCTTCCACGGCTTATTATGACCTTAAGAAAAAATTTAAGGTTTACGCCAAACATGGGGTGAAAGAATACTGGATTGTAGACCCGTTGGAAAAAAGTGTGGAAGTTTATACCGGAAAAGATGGTAATTTTACCCTTATGCAAAGGGCGGAAAAAGAAGGGGTAATCAGTTCAGAAGTGGTAAAAGGATTTGCCGTAGAAATTAAGGATATTTTTATTGAAATTTCAGGGTAAGGGGTTATGGGTTAGCGGAAGGGGGAGAAGTTATATTGCGTTATCTTACGGCCGGCGAATCCCACGGCCCGGTTTTAACGGCCATAATTGAAGGTTTACCTGCCGGACTGGCCATAAGTGAAGAGTATATTAACCAGCAACTGGCCAGACGCCAGGGGGGTTACGGACGTGGTGGCCGGATGCAAATTGAACGTGACCAGGTAAAATTTCTCTCCGGCGTACGGGGTGGCTTTACCTTAGGCAATCCCGTGACCCTTCAAATCGAAAACCGTGACTGGGTCAACTGGCAGGAGGTAATGACGGCTGGGTTAGAAGCGCGCCTAACCCAGCGGGTGGTCACTAAACCCCGACCAGGACATGCCGATCTGGCAGGGGCCTTAAAATATGACCACCAGGATATACGTAACGTTTTGGAACGGGCCAGCGCCAGAGACACTGCTGCCCGGGTAGCGGTGGGCAGTATAACCCGCCGCCTTTTGGAAGAATTAGGCGTCGAAATTGTTGGCCAGGTGGTCCGCATTGGCCCGGTGGCTTTACCAGAGAAAAACAGGTTGGAAGAATCAGGCAACCTGGAGTTGCCCATTAAAAATGAAGCGGATAAAGCTGGGCAGCAGGCAGCAAGGATAAAAAAATTTAATTTGTGGCTGAAAGGGCTGCGGGAAACCTTAGCCGGTTCCCCAACCCTTTGTCTTGACCGGGAAACCGGTCTGGCCATGCAAAAAGAAATTGATTTAGCCCGGGCAAAGGGCGACTCTTTAGGAGGAGTATTTGAAATCCACGCTTTTGGTTTGCCGCCGGGATTAGGCAGTTACGCCCAGTGGGACCGGCGGCTGGATACCCGCTTGGCGGCCGCTTTGATGAGCGTTCAGGCCATTAAAGGGGTGGAAATTGGCGCCGGATTCGCTTGCGCGGCGTTAGGGGGTTCGGCCGTGCACGACGAAATATTTTTTTCCCCTGATCGTGGTTTTTATCGCCTGACTAACAACGCCGGTGGTCTGGAGGGGGGCGTAACGAACGGAGAGCCTATAGTTTTACGGGCGGCCATGAAACCCATTCCTACCTTAAACACTCCCTTAAGAAGCGTGGACCTGGTTTCCAAAGAACCTTTTGCGGCCGCGGTGGAAAGGGCCGATGTTTGTGCGGTACCAGCCGCCTGCGTGGTGGGTGAAGCGGTAGTGGCCTGGGAATTGGCCGTGGCCTGCCTGGAAAAGTTTGGCGGTGATAGTTTAAACGAACTAAAAGCTAATTGGGAAAACTACCTGGCTTATTTAGAAGTTAGAGGCTGGAAGTTGGAAAGCAATTCTTGAGGTTCGAATTTCGAACTTCGAGAAGGTAGGGGTGAGAAAGAAATATCATCAGGTGATTTGCAGGGGAAAAATGTAGTTCTTTATGGCTTTATGGGGGTAGGCAAAAGCACCATTGGCAGGCTTTTGGCTTCCCGTTTAGGGCGGGAGTTTATTGATACCGATACCAGGATAGAAGAGTTGGCCGGAAAAACCATCCCTCAAATTTTTGCCCGGGAGGGAGAAGCCCACTTTCGGGAACTGGAATCCCAACTGGTAAAAGAATTGGCCCGGCAGGAAAAACTGGTAATTGCTACCGGGGGAGGAATGGTGATAAATCCCGTTAACGCGGCTTTGCTCCGGCAAAACGGGGTTTTTGTTTATCTTGTTGCTGACCCGGCGGTGATTTACCGGCGGGTAAAACACAAAGAAGACCGTCCTCTTTTAAGCCAAGCCAAGGATAGGCAAGAACAAATAAAAAAGCTTTTTGCCGCCCGGAAAGAAATTTACGAAAATTTAGCCGGATTTAGGGTTGATACAGGGCAAAACACGCCGGAAAAAGCCGTAGAATTAATTATCGCTTATCTTCAAGATAAGGGTGAGCTTCAATATTTTCATAATAATAAACCTAGGGCAGGCAGGATGCCTACCCTACCACTTGAGGATGTCTTGGTTGACCTGGGTAATAACAGCTACCATATATATATTGGCCAGGGAATACTTAAGCAATTGGTTAATTATTTACAAAATTTGGCGCTGGATGCAGACCAAAAAATTTTTTTAATCACCAACCCTACCGTAAAAAATTTATACGGTCAAGAAATTGCGGCCGCCCATTTAACCGACAACTACCAGGTTATTTGGGGAGAGATTCCGGACCGGGAAGAAGCCAAGAGTTTAAGTGAGGCGGCCAGACTTTACGATTTAGCCTTTGCCCACGGGCTTACCCGGCATACCCCGGTTATTGCTTTGGGCGGCGGCGTAGTAGGAGATTTGGCCGGCTTTGTGGCCGCCACTTATTTGCGGGGGCTTCCTTTTATTCAAATCCCTACTACCCTTTTGGCCCAGGTGGACAGCAGCATTGGCGGCAAGGTGGCCGTTAACCACCCCCAGGGCAAGAATATTATTGGTTCATTTTACCAGCCTGAGTTAGTTTTAATTGATCCAGCCTTGCTTAATACCCTTGGCCGCCGGGAGTTGGTTAGTGGTCTGGCCGAGGTAATTAAATACGGGGTTATTGCGGATGCTGAGTTTTTCTCCTGGCTGGAAGAGAATTTACCTAGAGTGCTGGCCTTAGAACCGGAAGCTTTAATTCACGTCATCAGCACCTCTTGCCGGATTAAAGCCGGGGTGGTGCAAAAAGACGAAAAAGAAGAAGGCTTACGGGCTATATTAAACCTTGGCCATACTATTGGCCATGCCTTGGAAGCCTTAACGGAGTACCGTATTTACCGGCACGGTGAAGCGGTGGCTATAGGTATGGCTGCGGCCGCAAGCCTGGCGGTGCATACGGGTCTTTTGGCCGCCGGGGAAGCTACTCGCTTAAAAAAACTGCTTGAGCAGGCCGGTTTGCCTACCGTCCTACCTTCATCTATTTCCAGAGAAGACTTAATCCTGGCCATGCAAAGGGATAAAAAAGTCCAGGCAGGGGAGATAGCCTTTGTCTTACCCGTAAAGATTGGCCAGGTGGAAATTAAACGCGACATCCCAGTTAAATGGCGAGAATTAATAATAAAAGCCTGTCAGATTTAATCAATAAAAAAAATAATAATTGATAGTCAATAAATCAGGAAACAAATAAAATTTAATACGGTCATTCACCATTGACTAAAGTACCATTTTAATAAGGCCTGGCCGAAAAAAACAGTAAAAATTATTCCCCCGCTTAAAAAAGGAGCAAAGGGCAAGGGGTCCTTTCTTTTTTTCAGGCGAAAAATTAAAAGTATAAGACCAAAAAAACCGCCCAAAAAACAGGCCAAAAATAAGGCCAGCAGGCTTTGCGGCCAACCTAAAAAAAGACCGGCGGCCCCGGCCAGTTTTATATCTCCTCCCCCCATGCCTCCTTTACTGAGCGCAGCAAGCAGAAACAGTATTCCCGCAGGCGCCAGAACCCCCCATATAATAGAGGATATTGTTAACTCCCGGGTGAAAAAATTAAGCAGCACCCCTGCCCCGGATATAACCAGAATCAACCGGTTAGGAATAAGGTAATACTCCAGGTCAATAAAGGAAATTACCATTAAAAGGCATATTAGAGTCAGGTACTTGACAAGCAATAAATTTAAACCAAAATAAGCGTAAAGGGCAATAAACAAAAGGCCGGTAAGCAGTTCCACCACCGGATAGCGCCAGCTAATAGGGCATTGACAGTAGCGGCAGCGCCCCTTTAACCAGAGGTAGCTAAATAGCGGCACGAGATCCCAGGACGCCAGTTTTGTACGGCAGTGGGGGCAATGGGAAGAAGGAAAAACCACCGATTCGTTCTTGGGCATCCTATAGATACAAACATTAAGAAAACTTCCAATTATGAGGCCCAAGACAAAAAAATAAAAAAACATGGTTAAAACATCCCTATTTTTATTTCCCCACCACTTTATCACGGCCGCTTTCTTTTTTCCTGTTCGGAAGAAGTATTAAAAAGTATTTCTGTAGAGGCAATAACTTCTTGCAAACGTTTTACCCGTATCTGGGCAAGGACGATTTTTCCTTTGCGTTACGGCTTCATGCTCCATTGATTTTATAATGTTTTAATACCTTGCACCAGGGGAGAAATTCTTTCAAAGCTTACTTTGCCCACTTATATTTTACTATACAAAGTTTATTTTAACAATAAAATAAACTTTACCCTGCCAAAACTTGGTTAATGATTTTGGTTTATCTTATCCAGGGCTTTTTAATGCTGAACATCTCTATTAAAACAATCTCCGCACCTACAAGATGCGACTTTGCCGATTTATCATTTTTCATATTTCAAAAACCTCACCTGGCTTACTGGCTTAATAGAGGAAAGTAACAAAAAA
Source organism: Peptococcaceae bacterium SCADC1_2_3 (assembly GCA_000681355.2). Taxonomy (GTDB): domain Bacteria; phylum Bacillota; class Desulfotomaculia; order Desulfotomaculales; family Nap2-2B; genus SCADC1-2-3. Next base: position 8,754 of record JJNX02000034.1, on the reverse strand, counting down.
GCTAATTTCTTTTATAATTTTAATGTGATATATTAAATTACAAGGGAGCAGAGAACATTGACTATTGAAAAGAAACCGGAAAACTGACAAGAAACAAATTTTGACTATAAAGCGGGGTAAACAAAATGTCTGAAGCATTAAATCGAATTGATAAGATTGAGCTTGTTAATTTGCAAAGGCTGGCACATCTCCTCAGGGCACTGAGCCCTGAAGAACTGGAAACGCTGGAACTCCTTTTGGACAAAGAAGCATCTACAGTCATAGCGCAATCTTTAAAAGAATTAGAAGATGGTAAAGGAATCCCAATCGATGAATGGTAAACCATATAACATTTTTATGGCTCCTTCCGCCCACAGAATTTATAAGAAATTTAGCAGGGTGCTGCAGGAGAAAATAAAGTCAGAAGCATTGGAGATAGCAAAAGAACCTTATGTCTGGAAAGAACTTAAAAGTCCATTCAAGGGAATTCGTGCTCGCCGTTTTACACATGGTGGAACTGAATACAGAATTGCCTACCGTATCGTTATAGAGCAGCAACAGATGGAAATAGTGCTTGTTGGACCTCGGGAAAATTTTTACAAGATACTATCGAAGAATATAAAATAAATTTCGCCAGGCCGGAAATAATAGAAAAAGCTGTGGAAAAGGGATAACTATCGTGCAGAGCTTTGAGTGGATTTAAGGTTTATTTAACCTATAATTTACCAGGTATGGTAAGAACCTTCCCTGTTTTCACGCCACGTTGTTTAAGCTGTAAGGGAAGCAAAATGAACGTCCCCTTGCTTCCCTTAAGGTTTAGAACTTTGTCCTTAGACCAGCCTGTTTGCACAATTCATTAGCTGTTATTCGATCAAAAGAGTGATGCCTTTTAATTGGTATTGTTTTATCACCATTTGTATAAATAGAATGTTTAGCTCCTTCGCGAAGCAAATAAAACCCATTTTCTTGAAAATATTTAATTAAGTCGCGGCGTTTTATTGACATCTTCTATGCCTCGACAGGTATTTGTTCAAAAAACCCTTCACCCGTTGGAATTTCTTTTTCCTGCTGTTTATATGCCAGGATCATTTCCTGCAAAGCGTCTTTAAGTAATTCCCTACATTCTTCGATAGTTTTTCCTTCCGTAATCACTTCCGGCCATTCCATTATTTGACCCATGTATCCTGAGCTAATTTTTTTATATTTGGCGGTGTACCTTTTTAACACCGAAATCAAAACCTCCTGTTTTAGCAATCTTTTAATCTTTCCCATCTTTTTAATCAGGGTTCAAGTCAACCTGGACAAAAAAGCAACACCCTTATAAAACTGTTTTTATTTTAACATAAATAAAGAGGAAAGTAACAAAAAAGCTAATTCCTTTTATAATTTTTCATAGATTTAACCGAAAGATTTGTAAGGACAGTGATAGATGGGGAAGAAATAAATATTATTAGCAAGGAAAGAAGAAACGGTCAAGAAGTAATAATCGTTGGCATACCTGAATTGAAATTAACCAGAGACGTAGGGGCGTTAAATTTAACGCCCCTACGGAAATTTGAAAGAAAAGTAAATATCATCAGGAAAAAACACCCAACAAAAGAAATCTTCCAGATTTTTGTAACCAATTTCGCCAGGCCGGAAATAATAGAAAACGCCCGGGAAAAAAGGATAAACGTAAGACAAAGTTTTGAGTGGGTTTAAGTCCACAGAATTTATAAAAATTTTAGCAGGGTGCTGGACATCTCTACATGCCAGGTTTTTTTACTTGATAACATTTTTGATAATATTAATAATCCACCGGGTTTCCTCAACTGCTTCTTCAGCATCTTCCTGGTCAAAAAGTTCACCTGCCGGTATGCCGTCAGGAGAGCCATAAAAAGCTGGTTCCCTATCAAAAGCAAGGCTATCAGATATATTTGTCATGCGTTTTAATTCTTCCCTCCGGAATAACCCATGCCTGGATAGTTCTTTTTTTATAACCCTTCCCAATATATGAGATTTTGGATATTCCAGGCCCAGATATTTAAAAATTCCCTTTACAGCTAACTCTGTAGATTCCTGACACTTACGGATTAACCTGTGGTAATGCCCTTTTTGTAAGGAATAACAAGCTTCTTCTAAAATAATCTCCGCATCTGCAAGATGCGACTTTGCCGATTTATCATTTTTCATATTTCAAAAACCTCACCTGGCTTAATATCTGGCTTTATAATCCAGTAGTACCCTTGAGGCGTTATCTTCTTAATTGTGCCAAAATGAGTTAACTTTTCTTTTATACTGGCTAACTCTTTTCTTAAAAAATCATCTTTGTCTTCTAAAATTATCCCTTCTTCAGTAATATCAATCAAAATCGGAGGGTGAGCTTTTAACTCCTCTTTGGAAAGAATAAGAAAAGAGGGCTCTAAATCCAGATGTAAAGCTTCAATACATAAAAACTTTTTTGACTCTCTGATTGAAGAGACCATAGGCAGTATTTCTTTAATCCTTTTATGATAGGAACTATTAGCTTTTTCAATCACCACAAGAAAATCAATATCACTGCCCTTTCTCAAAGTTTTTCGGGCAGCAGAACCAAAAAGGCATACCGATACCAGGTTGCTTTTAAATCTTTCTTTAAGTTTGTTTTTAACTTCAACTGCCAAGTCCAAAATGATTTTATCTTTTGCCATTTATTATTAAATCACTGTCCACGCCGTGCCTTTTAACTTCCTTAATTTCCATTTATTCATCCTTACCCTTATAAAACTGTTTTTATTTTAACATAAATAAAGAGGAAATAGAAATAAGAACTCTGGTTAAATTTAATTGACTGATATATCCAAAACCAGGTATAATAAAACGGATTAGGTTGGAGATGGTTTTATGGCTAAAAACCCTTTGTATAAATTGGCTTGTCTTTGCCGCAAGTATCGGGTGGCTCTGGTCTATCTTTTTGGTTCTCAGGCTCAGGTGGGGGCAAAAATATTGGCAGGAAAAAAGGTTGTGATAAAAGACCCACTGACAGATTTGGACGTGGGTGTGGTAACGGAAGAGCCGCTGCCTAAACCGCCTCAACGCTCAAGGTTTTACGCTGCCCTGTATAACGATTTGGAAGATTTATTTAGGCCTTTTCGCCTTGACCTCGTACTGTTGGAGGAAAACCATTCAGTCTTTCAATTGGAAGCCATTAAAGGTATCTGTGTTTACCAGATTAGCGAGGAAAAACAGGATACTTATGAAATGATGATTCTCCGTCGTGCTGCCGATTTCCGTCCTTTCCTGGAAAAATACTTCCAAGAAGTTTTGGAGGAGATTTAGCTGGTGTTAAATTCAATTTTACTTGAGCAACGGTTGGTTTTAATAGCCAGTTATCTCTTCGAATTAGAGAAACTGGCCCGAATTTCAAAGAAAGATTTTTTGGCTGATAAAACAAAGACTGGAGCAGCTGAAAGCTACCTGCGACGGTCTCTAGAAGCTATTTTTGATATTGGCCGTCATATCCTGGCCAAGACCGGTTCCTTAGATCTGGCTATGGAATATAAAGCTATTGCCAGGGGATTGGCGCAAAAGGATATAGTAGATCGCAAAATAGGCCAAAAACTTGTAGAAATGGCAGGTTACCGTAACCGCCTCGTGCACTTATATAGCGAAGTAACAGATGAGGAACTATACAGCATTATAATCGAAGATCTTGACGATATTAGAAATTTTGTAAGGCAGATTCGTAACTTCATGACGCAGAATAAATAGTTACAAACTAAAATTTCACCCTCATAAGGAAGAAAAAACGGTCAAGAATTGATAATAGTTGGCGAAGCCGAATTAAAATTAACCAGGCGCGTAGGGGCGTTAAAATTAACGCCCCTACAGAAGTTTGAAAGAAGTAAACATTATCAGGTAAAAACACCCAACAAAAGAAATCTTCAAGATTTTTATAACCCATTTCGCCAAGCCAGAGCTAATCGAAAAAGCCAGGGAAAAAGGAATAACTATAGTGCAAAGTTTTGAATGGATTTAAGGTTTATTTTCATTTTGTTGTAAACTGAAACCCCCCTGAAAAATAAGAAAGCCCGGCGGGGCCGGCTACTATTGACTATTTCTTTTTTCTTTGTTAATATACAGACAGGTATATGGGTAGCAACAACAAAAGGGGATAACATTATGCTACCAAAGGAAAAAGTGAAAAAAAATCTGGCTGAAGCACGTTTCCTATCGGATAAAATTACGCGAAAGATAAAAGCGGCTGGCTTTACGAAAGAAGAAATAGAAAAAGATGTTCACGAAGCCTTTCTTGAGGTCAAGCGAAATCGCCGTTCCAATCGTCGTTGACACGAACGTGCTTGTTCCTTCTCTTTACATAGTCACGCCTTTGCTCCGTTTTGTGCTTTCCGGTAATCTTATTCTTCTGTGGAATGAATTTATTCAGTTAGAGGCTCATGAAATTATTGACCGATTAGCTAACCGTTACCACAAAAAAACCAATGTCTCCAACCACGAAGTGCATTACCTGCTTGACTGTATCTTTTACGACGAAAATAAAATTCCTGAAATGCCGGAAGATTGGCCGCCGCACTCGCTAGATAGAGACGATGACCCTTTTTTATGGGTTGCTATAGCTGAAAAAGGGGAATACATAGTATCGAGCGACATCCGGCATATACTAAAACTTGGTAATGTCTGCGGAATCCCCATTGGGACACCTAAAGATTTTTTTGACTGGGTTAAAATAACGCATCCGATGAAGTAAAGCTTCTTTTTCCCTGTCCCTTGCCCTTGCTTCCGGGTAATTTTTTCTTGACAAAGATAGTATTTTTCAATAGCCTTATACTATAGTATGGAGGATATCTTATGGACGTTGAGGTTATTCGACGAAAAGGACGCTCTAAGGACTTTGTCTTGACCCCGCCATGCAGCTCAGGAGTGTGCGAAAGATAGAATCAATGGTGAAGATCTTTTACAGGCAATTTCTTCATCTAAGGTTATAGAAGAATATCCGGAAGACGTAAGAGGTTTAAGTTGTCTAGTCTTAGGCCATACTAAAAATGGCAGGCCAATACACGTAGTGCTTGGAAATCTTGATGTTGATGTATTAACAGTTATTACAGCCTATCGACCAGACTTGCAGCCATATCGATGGTCTGAGGATTATCATAGAAGAAGGAAGGGAAGCAATGATGATTAAAGGCTATAACTGCTATTACTGCGGAGGTAGCACAGCGCCTGATGAAATTAACTACGAAGCTTGTTGGGGTGAGCAGCGCATTTTAATTCAAGATGCTCCTGTTTTACGCTGCGAGCGTTGCCACGAGATTTTCCTGGCCCCTGATGTTTTAGATATTATCAAGAAAATAGCTCAAGAAGAGCCCAAAATTGGCGAACCAGAACTTATAATCCGTATGCCTGTCCGTTCGTACCAAGTTTATTACACATAAAAGGAGCGTAGGGGCGTTAAAATTAACACCCTACAGAAGATTGAAAGAAGTAAACATTATCAGGCAAAAACACCCAACAAAAGAAATCTTCCAGATTTTTGTAACCAATTTCGCCAGGCCAGAAATAATAGAAAAAGCTGTGGAAAAGGGATAACTATAGTGCAGAGTTTTGAGTGGATTTAAGGTATCTTCATCGCACCAGGCCAGAAACTCTACAAAGCTTAGTTTGCACTAAAAAGCTCTGTTTTAATAACCATTTCGAGTTCTTCAATAAATACTTTTTCTGTGTCAAGCCATTCTTTGACCTTCTTTTCCTCGAACTCTACAAAATCTCCATAATCTCCCTTTTGCCTGAATTCAAACATACGGGCAAAGAACTTCCCCATCTCAATTCTTACTTTACCAGTTTTAACATATTTTTTATTAAAAAGCGATCTTATTCCACTATGTCTGGAAGCAGATAAATTTTTTATCAGAAGGAGTGCTGTGACTTCATAAAACATTGAATAGTAAATACGATTTACAGCAGAAAAAAGGCTACCAGCATTAACCAGCCGTTCAGCATCTTCAAGCGCTTCCTTTGCCCTTTTTCTCCTGTAAGAAATCAATTCATTCACTGCACTATTATTCCTTCTCGACTGATGTTATTGTAAAGCGGTAATAATTTACCTGATGAATTCCAGAATTTCTTTGAGTAGATCACAATTCCCAAAATCACATCATATTTTAACTCTACTTCAAATCCCAGATCAAAAATCTCTTCTTCGATTGAATTATTAACTTCTCCTTCCAAAAGAACAAGGAGGTCTATATCAGAATATACATTTTCATTCCCTCTGGCTTTAGAGCCAAAAATTGTAACCTCAGCTCTTCCAAATTTGTCAATAATTTTTTGCTTAAATTCTGCAATTGCAAGATGTTCTTCTGGTTTAATCAATTTCATCACCCTCAAAATAAAATTAAATCAAATAAAATCTATTCTTTTTACTAAAACTGTTTTTATTTTAACATAAATAAAGAAGAAAGTAACAAAAAAGCTAATTCCTTTTATAATTTTTCATAGATTTAACCGAAAGATTTGTAAGGACAGTGATAGATGGGGAAGAAATAAATATTCTTGGCAAGGGGAAAAGAAACGGTCAAGAATTGATAATAGTTGGCGAAGCCGAATTAAAACTAACCAGGAGCGTAGGGGCGTTAAAATTAACGCCCCTACAGAAGATTGAAAGAAAGGTAAATACCGTCAGGAAAAAGTATCCAACAGAAGAAATCTTCAAGATTATTGTAACCCATTTCGACAGGCCAGAGCTAATCGAAAAAGCCAGGGAAAAAGTGAAGCAAAAAGAACGTCCCCTTGTCTTGCACTTGTCTTGCACATTCTGTTGCCATGGAAAACCCGGCCGTCAGTTTTTTGCGACAACATATTATTGCGTTTTAGCAGGCAAGCAAGAAGAACGAAATAGGTCTAAAAAAATTGAATTCCCATTATGATACAATAAATGCGACTTCATTTTTCCGGGGCAATCAAAAATTTTGCGGGTGGAGTATACGCATAGTTATTATTAAGGCTCAACAAGCAGCGAATACCCGCCGGTTGGGCCTTTTTCAGGCGCAAAACTTCCGATTGACCCCTTCAAGAACCGTCCCTTGTGTTCCCTTAATGCCCCATTTCCGCTGCTATTTTTTCTACTTCTTTCTTGGGCAATCCTGTGGCTTCAGTAATCTGTTCTATTGTTAAATTTATTTTGATTAAGTTTTTAGCTACTTCCGCCTTGTTTTGTCTTGCCCCTAATACCAATTAAAAGGCATCACTCTTTTGATCGAATAACAGCTAATGAATTGTGCAAACAGGCTGGTCTAAGGCCAAAGTTCTAAACCTTAAATTCACTCAAAACATTGCACTATAATTATCCCTTTTCCACCGCTTTTTCTATTATTTCCGGCCTGGCGAAAGGGACATTCCCAGTACAATCTAAAACAAAGGCATAATCATAACCACATCAATATTAAAAAGCCCCTGGACAAGATAAACAAAAATCATTAACCAAAGCACAAAGCCTGTTTCGTTTGGCCCCGGACGCAAAAAGAAGCTTAAAAAGACCAGGTAGGCCAGTAAGGCAAAAAGGCCCATGGTAACGGCAATTTCCAGGTAAACATTATGGGCTTTATCTACGGGGGTTTTTCCTCCAAACTTAATTCCTGCGTAAATCAAGTGGTCCGGGCCAAGACCAAAGGCCCAAACATGGGGGATTATATTTAAGGTGTGGCGCCAGATAAAAATTCTACCCGAACCAGCCTTATCTTCCAGGCGAAGGGAAGAAAATGCTTCGGTGGGAATAACGGCAGCCCTTTTAATGATGGCCTCTTTCTTACCCACCGAGAAAAAGAAACAGGTAACCACGGCCAAAACAACAATGACCTGGACAAAAGCCTTTCTTTTTCCCTTCTCCTTAAGGGCATACCAGGCTATAATTACCAGCGCCACCATTATAACCAGCCATTCTCCCCACATGGTACTTACCATAAGACCGGCGTGAAGAAAAGCTACGCTGATAAGCCAAAAGATTTTTTTATAACGTAAGAAAAAAAGAATGGCCGCCGGTAAAATAAAGGCGGTATAAGTACCTAAAAAATCTGCGTTAGCCATGGTGCCGTAGCTGACGTAACCTTCCCGGTATGCCTCGTGAGGAACAAGATTTAAGCCAAAATGCTGCAGTACGGCCAAAAAGGAAACTATTACGGCGCTGCCAATTAAATAACCCAACACTTTTTCTGTATTTTTAGTCTGCCAGGCCAAAATAAACAATATAATACAGCCTAAATAGACGCTTAAACCGGTAAAACGGTAAGGGTTGCCTATCCAGGCGGTTAAAGGGACAGGAGCCAAAAAAGCAGAAATCAGGGCAAAAACAATATAAAACATTAAAGGGATAAAGACCGGGTGGTTTATTTTAGCCCTATCCTTAAGCAAAACAATTAAAGCCAGAAAAGAAACCAGGATTTAAATTACGTACCGGGGAGCATAAAAATAACTAAGTGGGGTTACCCCTAAAGGGAAAACAATATAAAAAGGATGCGGAATTACCACCAGCGGATAAATAGCTACCATAAACAGCAAAATTAAATACCTGAGGTCAACAGTTCCTTCCTGTCGGCACTTATTGTACCAGGTCTGGATTTTTTTCATTACTTATCCTTAAAACCCCCTTTTTTTTATTCTTTAACTGAACCTTATTCTAGTACTACAACGTTAAGTAAATGTTAAATATCCTTTAATGCGAAGCTTTTGCCCACAACAATTACATACTCCTGTCCAAACTGACAGAAATTGTTGAATCATCATCCTGATTTTCGGGATAGTCAA
>JJNX02000033.1 GCA_000681355.2 Peptococcaceae bacterium SCADC1_2_3 | reverse complement strand
CTGGATAAAATGGTCGCTGATTGGACCCGGACGCTTCTTGTTAACCTGGAAGACCCGACGACCAGAGGCAACCTGAACCTGCTCAAGCCAGAGCCGCGTAACCTCGTTGACAGCTTCATCAAGAAGCAGGTTCTGCCGGAAGACCTCGGCCAGGACTTCATCCATGCCCTGCAGGAGGTTCTCTCCGGGTTGCTCAAGGTGACGGTAAAAACTGCCAGCCTGCGCGCAGGGTTGCTCAAAGGCGGTTCCCCGGCCACCCCGGCGGAGATGAAGAAGCGGTTCGAGGAATACCTTGACGAACTCACCAGGGGCAAGGAGCCCGGCAACGTGAGGATTGTATTGGAGTGATGATAGGGGTACAATGGAGTGTCTCGGATGTCAAAAAAACCAATTTTACCACACCAAGGCGCCGCACAAGGCGATCATGCGGTACTACAAATACGGAGTCCGGGCACGTGGTCTTTGATGGCATCTGCGGGACGGGCAGGATAGTTACAAATGGAGGTACATCATGAGCAAGGCGTTGGATACTCTTTATGAGATATTGGACTTCCAGAGCGGTTCATTGCTGTCAACTGCTGACGAACCAACTTCTACCATAAAACGCGATGACTGGCTTGAAAAGGGTGAGTGGCTGGCTGCGGCAAAACGCGCAGGTGCTGATAAAGTATTCTTTGTCGAAAACAACCCGGTTGCCGTGTTTGCCGAGTGCGGTTCTGATCATCTTGAAAAGGCAAGAGCTTTCAATCGTATCTGGAGCCTTGCCCGCCCCAGAATATTGTTTTTGGTTTCGCCTGGTGAAATATCCGTACTGGATCTGGCGCAAAGACCTCTTAACTTATCTGAAATTCAAAAAGGTGGTTCAGAAAAACAACGGCGGCTGAAAACGCTGAAAACACTCCACGACATCGGAAAAGTTGCTCAGGAGCTTCAACAGTTCCACCGCGACAATATTGAGTCCGGCAAAATCTTTGGAGACAGTCGATTTGGCGACACGAAAAACCGGGCGGATAAAGCTCTTATCCGTGACCTAAAAACGGTCCGGCGTGAGTTAATTCAAGCCGGCCTGTCCGGTCAAAAGATGAAATTTGCTCATACTCTAATCGGTCGCTCGATTTTTATCCGCTATCTTGAAGACCGGGGGATTCTAACACAGGATTACTTCCTGGAAGTTGCCCGACAGAATGCTGAATGGATGGAACTCCTCAGCAATCAATCATCCCGTGCCGGGCTTGACTTCTCTGAATTCCAAGCCCTTTACCCCCGGGTATTGGAAAACAAACCATTTGTGTATGCCTTGTTCAATGCTCTGGCTCGGGATTTCAACGGAGACATGTTCCCCAATGTAAATGAGGAAGAACAAACCGTAACACAAGAACAGCTAAGATTAATTCAAGATCTCCTCTATGGTGATGCCGGAGTCCAAAAGCAACTGTTCTTTTATTCCTACCGCTTTGATATTGTTCCACTTGATCTCATCAGCTCGATTTACGAAGAGTTCTATCATCCATCAACCAGTGATGATGAAAAGAAAAGCAAGGCAAGGCAAGACGGTGCTTATTATACTCCGCCGGTGTTGGTGGAATTGGTTCTATCGCGGTCATTGACTGCCAGGGAACTGAAAGAAAAACCCCGTGTGCTTGATCCTGCCTGTGGTTCGGGAATCTTTCTGGTTGAATCTTTCAGGCGGATTGTGCGCTATGAGTGGCATAAGAATCAAAACCGGCCTAGTTTTGATAGACTCAAGCAGATTCTTCATGAACAGATTGCCGGTATTGAGGTGAATGAAGAAGCCGCCAGAATCACGGCGTTCAGCCTTTATCTCGCAATGCTTCATTACCTTGATCCTCCCGCGATTACAGAACAAATCAAACAGGGCAACAGTCTGCCGAACCTTTTAGTCTCAGAAAGCCAGTCAGAGAACCACTGCCATTGTATTTGGGTGGGGAATGCTTTTGATACAGCAACGATAGAATCAAACCCGCTGTTGTCGTCCCGTTTTGGCAAACATTGTGCGGATATTGTTGTAAGCAATCCGCCCTGGGGGGCACCCGGAAACAAGGCGGATGCCGCAACGAAAGCCCGCGAAAAGGTGATGCTCGAATGGCGCCGTGTTAACAATAAGCCTATCGGTAACAAGGAGCCTTCACAGGCGTTCCTCTGGCGGTCTCTCGATTTTCTAAAAGATGGCGGAAAAGCGGCAGTGTTGGTTTCTGCCGGAGTGTTGTTTAAACACAGCACCACTACTCGGGCATTTCGTGAACAGTGGATGGACAGGGTCAGGCTTAGTGAAGTATTTAACTTCACGCACGTGAGGAAGTTTTTCTTTAAAGGGGCTACTTCTCCCTTTGTAATGATTTGCTTCGTTAAGGGCAAACAGGATGATTTTGCCGTTAAGTATTGGTCGGCAAAAAAGTCGTTCTCGATTGTTAATTCCCAAGCCATTCTGCTGGATAAAAGTGATATGGCAGTTATCTGGAATTCCAACTTATTCGACCACCGCATATGGAAGGTACTTGATCAAGCACGTCATAATGACTGGGATTTTATTTTACGTCTGGCTTATTGGCCTAAAGCAAGCATTTTGGCCGATCATGTTATGTGCAGTTGCGTAGGTTTTAAGAAAGCAAATCAAAAGCTTGATGCCGACTGGCTTAAACTCTTTAAAAAAGTAAAGAATGAAAGATTTGATCGCTATGATGTCCTGGAAGAGGATGATTTCGAGGAAGTCCCTCAAAGAGTTGAACACCGGGGCAAAAGCAAAGAAATATATGAAGGCAAGAGGATAATAATAAAGGAAGGTATAACCCAGTCAAGAGGATTTTGTGGAAGAATCATAGCAAGATACGAAACGAAACCTTATGCTTTTAATCACTCCGTTCATGCAATACTGCTTAATGATACTCAAGATTGGAAGTATAAGCTTATCATTGGAATTCTTTGGTCGTCTTTTGCGCGATATTACCTCTTTCTCACTTCCGCTAACTGGGGAGTGTGGCATGACAAAGTTTTAATTGATGAACGCCTTCAGCTACCTGTAATTTTAGATGAAAGCAATAAAGCAACAAACAAGATCATCTCTGTCGTAGATAAACTTCGCAGTTATCACCCTAAAAAAAAGGACGTTTTATATCCAAACGGTGTGCTGGAAGTAAATATTGATGGTGAACGCCGCAAGCTGGAAAATGAACTGGATGATGCGGTGTTTGAACTCTACGGTCTGAATGAGGAGCAAAAAGACCTGATCCGCGATTGTTGTGAGGTAACACTCCCGTTTTTCTACAAACCGTTCGACAGCGTGGGTGCCATGCCTGCGGTGCGGGGCAATGATTTGTCGTGGATTGAAAATTACGCACTTATATTCGCCCGGCGCTGGAACGCCTACCTTGGAGATGCCGCTGAAATGAGAGCGGAAGTCCACGTTGGAGCTTGCCGGAAAAGGGTAACCAGCCCGGCAGTGTTGGGAGATGCCGCTGAAATGAGAGCGGAAGTCCACGTTGGAGCTCATGGCAATATGGTTGCTGTTGAGTTTTTTCCAGCGGACAAGACAGATCCATGGAATTTATACCCGAAAAGTGATTCATGGCAGTATGTGCTGGAACAAATTGGCAATACTCTGCCGCAACCTCTGGGAACATCCCAAATCCTTGTGGATGGGGTTGTCCATGTAGTCTCTGATGATGCCGTTATTGTAATTAAGCGCAATGAAAAACGTTTCTGGACGCGTAGCCTGGCGAGGGAAGATGCAGATGCGACCTTGTGCAAACGCATGGTTGAGTCCAAAGCGAAAGATGGAGGACAGGACTAATGGCACGACGTTGTATCCCTCCATTCTCCAGCTTATGGCAAAAGCACGAAACCCTTTATATCGGCATATTTATCGTGGCTCTTCAAAGGTTGTCAGAGGATAAATGCGACACGGCCAACGAAGACATTATTTCAGAACACCTTTGTCCTATTTTGAATACTGTATGTTTTGAAAAAAGCCGGAACAACAATTGCGAAATCCGCACGCCGGACTGGGAAAAGCCGATTCAGCCGGTAAGTGACAGCGAATTGAAGGGCGGTAAAGTAAGGAAGCGCCCTGATTTTACTTGCAAACTAACCAACCCGTTTGCGGATTGCCCCAGTGAGCATGAGATACCATTTCATATTGAATGCAAGCGTTTGGGGTCTCCGACAAGCGCCAACTGGATTCTCAATAAGAATTATGTGACAAACGGCATCAAACGTTTTGACTGCAGGTCGCATGAATATGGGAAACGGGCGTCTTCCGGCATGATGGTCGGCTATATCATCAGCATGTCCCCTGAAAAAATATTGGATGAAGTCAACACCCGTCAAAAACAACATTGCCATTACAATCCAGCCGTTGAATTCAAGTTCGTCAAAGAAAATGTGCAGCAATACCGACAAGAATTAAATCGGAAAAATTTGAAACCCGAAATGTTTAAACTGATTCATCTCTGGGTTGATTTAAGGAGCCAATGAAATGAGCGATCAACTAACCTTAAATCTTAAATTTGCGGATTCCGAAAAGAAATCCGGCCGAACGCATTCGGCAAGGCGACCCCGATGGGGGGATTGAAGGCTGGCTTAGCCGGATTACAGCAATGCGGTAAGTCATTTCTATCATGATCCAACACATGAACGGCAGGTACCAAGTGAGATATGGAGGGAGAACCGATGACTGACCAACCCGAAAAAATGGATCTTGCATCCCACGACATTGCAGGGGAGAAGCGGCGGGAGCTTTTGAATTTATTTCCCGAGATCCGCGCCGAAGGCGGCAAGATCGACTTCGAGCGCTTGCGGCTTGCCCTTGGCGAGGCGGTGGATGTAGGCAGGGAGCGCTACGGTATGAACTGGCCGGGCAAGGCCGACTGCTTCAAGACCCTCCAGCAGCCGAGTCTGGGAACACTGCTGCCCTGCCCGGAAGAAAGCGTAAACTTTGACACCAGCGAGAACCTGATCATCGAGGGCGACAACCTCGAAGTGCTCAAACTACTGCAGAAGTCCTACCTGGGCAAGGTGAAGATGATTTACATAGATCCGCCCTACAATACGGGGAACGACTTCATCTATCCCGACAACTACACCGAGTCCTTGCAGACCTACCTGGAATACACGGGGCAGGTGGACGGCGACGGGAGAAAATTCAGCACCAACACCGACACCGACGGCCGCTTCCACTCCAAGTGGCTGAATATGATGTACCCGCGGCTGTACCTGGCGAGGAACCTGCTGCGGGAAGACGGGTTCATATTTATCAGCATTGACAGTGCTGAGTCTGATAATCTGCGGAAGATTTGTGACGAGATTTTCGGTGAAGAGAACTTTCGGAATGAGTGTGTCATTAGGCGTGGACCGAAGTCCGTGCAGGCTCAATTTGAAACATGGGATCGGCTTGGCATTGCCCATGAAAAGGTCATAATCTATTCAAAGTCGCCGAAGTATCGCTTTCCCAAGCAAACCCGCCCACGTGAAGATGTCAAGAGTGGTACATGGAACAACCATTGGCGCGGGACAAACAGGCCGACCATGAGATATGAGCTGTTTGGCGTTGTTCCAGATTCAGGTCAGTGGCGCTGGGGGAAAGGCCGAAGTCTCCAGGCAATAACCAATTACAAAAAAATGCATTTGGAGCTTGGGACGAAGTCGCTAACCCAGGAGCAGATTGATGATTACTACTTAAAGCACCTTGAGAGTGGTGAGGACATTGATTTTCTGAGGTTGTCTAATAGCGGCAGACCAGAGCATTATGTACCGCCCGCAGAGAATACTCTTTTGAATGACGCTTGGTTTGACTTGCCAATCTCAAGTTCGAAAGAAGTCCGGGCCCTGTTTGGTGAGAAAAAAGTTTTCGATAATCCGAAGCCAACTGCACTGATTAAGCGCATGTTGGGATTCGGGGGGAAAGATGAAGTTGTATTGGACTTCTTTGCCGGATCTGGTTCAACAGCACAAGCCGTCCTTGATTTAAATACAGAAGACGACGGCAACCGCAAGTTCATCCTTGTGCAGCTTCCCGAACCGACGGGCCGCGAGGATTACCTGACTATCGCCGACGTCTGCAAGGAGCGCGTCCGGCGCGTAATCAAGAAACTGAACGACGAAGATGCCGCCAGGGAACCCGGCTTGTTCGACGAAAACGCGCCTGAGCAGGACCGCGGCTTTCGCGTCTTCAAGCTGGCCGAGTCCAACTTCAAGCCCTGGAACGCCGGGGTGCCGCACGACGAAAAGGCACTGGTCCGGCAACTCGAACTGCACATCGACCACATCTGCCCCGGCCGGCAGGCGGAAGACATCCTCTATGAGATCCTGCTCAAAAGCGGCTTTCCCCTCACCGCGCCGGTGGAAATGCTGACGCTCGCAGGCAAGACGGTTTATAGCGCCGTAGGCGGTGCGTTCCTCATCTGCCTGGAGCGGGAACTGACGATAGAACTCATCCGCGCCATGACCGGGAGAAAACCGGAGCGGGTGGTCTGCCTGGACGAAGGCTTTGCCGGCAACGACCAGCTTAAGGCCAACGCGGTGCAGTTTTTCAAGACCAAAGGTGTCACCAGCTTCAAGACAGTGTGAGAAGGGGAGTGACCGCATGAAGATTCAATTCGACGCCAACCAGCAATTTCAACTCGACGCCGTGGCGGCGGTCACCGGCCTTTTTGACGGCCAGCCGCAGGGCGCGCCGGAATACGCCGTCATCAACCTGGGCGATTGGGGCGGGATGTTTGCGGGACAGGAGCGTACCGAGCTGGGCGTGGGCAACCGGCTCTTGTTGGACGAAGAGAAGCTGCGGCAAAACACCCGCCTGGTGCAGATACATAACGACATTGAGGTGTCCGCCCCGGCCGCGCCCCTGGAGGCGTGGGAACTCTTCGACATTCCGGCCAACCAGGCACGCCGCTGCCCGCATTTTTCAGTGGAAATGGAAACCGGCACGGGCAAGACCTACGTTTACCTGCGTACTATCTTCGAGTTGTCGCGCCGTTACGGCTTTTCCAAGTTTGTCATCGTGGTGCCCGGCGTGGCCATCCGCGAGGGCGTGCTTAAGAACGTCGAGATCACTGCCGAGCACTTCCACGTCCTCTACAACAACCTTTCCTTCGAGCACTTTGTTTACGACGCCAGGAAGATCAACCGTTTGCGGCAGTTCGCTACCAGCAATATATTGCAAATCCTGGTCATCAACATCGACGCCTTCCGCAAGAATTTCACCGGTACCGCGGAGGAGCAAAAGAGCAACGTTATTTACAAGGAGAGCGACAAGCTCTCCGGCCGCCAGCCCATCGAGTTTGTGCAGGCGGCGCGGCCCATCGTGATCATCGACGAGCCGCAGAGCGTGGACTCCACCGGCAAGGCGCAGGAGGCGATCAGGGCGCTGAACCCTTTGTGTACCCTGCGCTATTCCGCCACTCACCGCAACCCGTACAACCTGGTTTACCGGCTCGACCCGGTGCGCGCCTTCGATCTCAAGATTGTAAAGCAGATTGTGGTGGCCAGCGCTGTGGCCGAGGGCGCGGCCAATGACGCTTTTGTGCGCGTGGAGCAAATCGACTACACGAAAGGCATCAAGGCCAAGCTGCGCATTCACGTGCAGGCGGCAGCCGGGCCAAAGGAGAAGACGGTCACCGTCAAGCAAGGCTACGACCTCTATACCCTCTCCAATGAGCAGGCCAACTACCGTGACGGCTTCGAGGTGGCCGAGATCAACGCCGAGCCGGGCAGTGAGTTCATCCGTTTTTCCAGCGGGCGCACCCTGCGCCTGGGCGAAGAGATGGGCGGCCTGCGCGAGGACGTATGGCGCGCCCAGATCAGGCACACCATCAAGCGGCACCTGGAAAAGGAGTTGCAAGTGCACGCGCGCGGCATTAAGGTGCTCTCGCTGTTTTTCATCGACCGGGTGGCCAACTACCGTGACTACGACGAATCGGGCCGGCCGGTACCGGGTAAGTTCGCCCAAGCCTTCGAGGCGGAACTCGCGGCGCTGGCCGGGGACGGACGCTACCGGGAATTGGCGTGGCTTAAGGCGCCGGTGGAGAAGCTGCACAACGGCTACTTCGCCCAGGATAAGAATGGCATACTCAAGGACACCCGCGGCGACACCCAGGCCGACGACCAGGTCTATAACCTGATTATGAAAGAAAAGGAGCGTCTGCTCTCCCTCGACGAACCGCTGCGCTTCATCTTCAGCCATTCGGCGTTGCGCGAAGGTTGGGATAACCCTAACGTCTTCCAGATCTGTACGCTCAACGAGACCCGGAGCGCAGTCAAGAAGCGACAGGAAATTGGCCGCGGCCTGCGCCTGCCGGTGGACAAGCATGGCCTGCGTGTCTTCGACGAGTCGGTGAACAAGCTCTATGTGGTGGCCAACGAGAGCTACGAGGACTTCGCCCGCGCCCTGCAGACCGAGTATGAGGAAGACTGCGGCGTCACCTTCGGCAAGGTGCCGGTTACGGCGCTTGCCAAACTGGTACGGGTGATTGACGGTGAAGAGCGGCCCATCGGGCGTGCGGCCGCCGAAGCGATCCATGCCGCGCTGGTGGCGCAGAAGATGCTGGACACGGAAGGGCTGATACAACCGGCTTTCAATCCCAGGCGCAAGGACTTTAAGCTGGAATTGCCTGATGCGCACCGCGATCTCACGCCGGCCGTGATCGACCTGCTTTCCGATTACCAGATCGAACGACACATCCGCCGCGAGCGCGACAACGGCCCCAACCGGCTTAAAAAAGAAGTCACCATCAGTCCCGAATTCCAGGCCTTGTGGGAGCGCATCAAGCCCAAGACCGCTTATCGGGTGGAATTCAAGACGGAAACCCTGGTGCGCCGGGCCGCAGATGCGATCAAGCGCATGGAGCGTATCGAGCCGCCGCGTATCCGCGTCAGCGCCGGTCAACTCGGCATGGAGAAGAAGGGGATCACCACTACCGCCGTGAGCGTGGCGGAGGAACGGGCGGGGTATGACAACCATCCTGTTCCCGATGTGCTTGCCTACCTCCAGAACGAAACCGAGCTGACACGCTCTACGCTGGTGCGCATTCTCAGGGAATCCGGCCGTCTGGCGGAGTTTTTCAACAACCCGCAGCGGTTCATGGACGCCGCGGCGTCCATCCTCAAGCACGAACTGCACCGCCTGCTGGTGGACGGCATCAAGTACGAGCGCATCGACGGCGCCGGTCCTGAAGCGGAATGGGAGATGCTGCTCTTTAAAAACGAAGAATTGATTAACTACCTGACGGCCTTGCAGGTAAGCAAGTCTGTTTACGAATATGTTGTGTACGAATCGGAAGTGGAACGCGAATTCGCCCGGCGGCTGGACGAGCGGGAAGACATCAAGCTCTTTGTGAAATTGCCCGAATGGTTCAGGATTGACACGCCCGTCGGCAAGTACAACCCGGACTGGGCCATCCTCAAGCACGACGGCCGGGCGCTCTACCTGGTGCGCGAGACCAAGAACACCCGCGACTTCCTAAAGCTGCGCACCAGCGAGGCTGATAAAGTCCGCTGCGGGCAAAAGCACTTCGAGGCGCTGGGCGTGCCGTTTGCGGTGGCGGTGACAGCGGAGGAGGTGTAAGCGGTCATCCGAACGGGACGAATGCAGATCCAGGATCTTTATGATCCCGGGATCCTCATATGGTACGCCCAGAACTTAACCAGAACAGGGGGGAGAGCCATGAGTAAGAAACCTGAGAAAGTAACTGTGCAGTTGCTTACGCCGCTTTGGACCGCAGGAGCAGCGGGCAAGTGCGACCGCCTGCACGAGACCGGCATCATCGGTTCAATGCGCTGGTGGTACGAGGCCATCGTGCGCGGCCTGGACGGCTACGCATGCGATCCGACTTCTGAAAGACGCGAGAAACGTTGCGAACTGTCCGGCAAGGAAAAAAGCGATGAGGAGCGGCGAGCGAAAATATGCCCCGCCTGCTGGCTATTTGGCTGCGGCGGTTGGAAACGGCGCTTCCGCCTGGTAGCCGGAGCCGGTTCTACCGAGCCCTTTACGCTGGCGTCACTTTTTTACAAAAACAAAAGCAATGAAGATGAGTTTAACCGCTGGTGGCTCAACGAGATTTTTGAAAGCAATCTTGCCGACAGGCTTGCTTTCGGCAAGGTGACGTTGACCTTTATCTTTCCCGCCGGCAGTGACGGTGAGGAGTCTTTGAACCAGATAAAAGCTTTGCTGTCCGTCATGGCCAATTGCGGCTCAATTGGAGCAAAGGGACAGTACGGTTTTGGACAGTTTGCCTGGGAAGGTAAAACAGAACTCGAAACGGCGCTTGAAAACATTAGGTCCTTTATTTCGGGGTGCCGATTTAAGAAATTGGAGAACGAGAATAGATGGTATGACCTTAAGAACTTCTGGTTTTTTAACTTCTCGATTCCTGATTACAATAAACAGATCGGGCGGTTTAAGTTGGCAAAACCCATCGGCGCGACCACAAAGAAACCATACCTGCCAGTTTCCTTTGACATTCGTTATAAACTTAAAGACGGGGGAAATGGGTCGGGGCTTCGCCAGGATTTTTATAAAATGCACCCCAAAGAAAGCGCCAATGATAAGAAATTGGCCAAGGAAAAGACGAGAGAGGTGTTTGGGGGGCCCAGACTGGGCAGCAGGGTATTTGTCAGCCACCCTTATAAACATGGACCTGGAGATGAGAACTATAAACTACGCGTATGGGGCTTTACCGATGAGAGCGTGGCTGAGGTAGCGAAGAAGGAATTACAGAATATCTTTGGTTTGAATGACACACCTGAATATACTTCCGGGCGAAGCCTGATCGCAAAACTCCAGCAGAAAAACCGGGAGGGATACGAGCATGAAATATGATAGGTCAGCTTCCCTGTCTCAAGAACTGGAGGGTAAAATTAAGCAGTTTCAGGAAGCGGTAAAAGCTTTAAAAGACAATCACGGCAGAGATAAAGGAACAAATGACGAGTTGAAAAGGGCTGTACAGGTAAAAGCAAAGCCGCTGTTGAAAGGGACGCAGCGTCACCTGGTTTATCACGAGCTGTGCTGGCAGGACAAGAATGCTGCTGATGAGCTTCGTTCTCAATTTGCGTCATCGGATATCGCCCAAGAACTGGCGCATTGTCCCGGCGGAGCAATTTGGGAAGTTATCTCCCGCCCGGAAGTGAAAATGGAGCTTCTTCCACCTTACAGCGCGGTTTTCAGGCTTTCCCTTGCGCTGGACAAGCCGTACCTGTCCCGGGATGAAAACCTGTTTTACATTATCGACAATCCGGTGCGCCGGGAAAAGGTTTTTGGACAACCCTATGTGGCGGCCAGCAGTTGGAAAGGCAGTTTGCGGTCGGCGCTGCGGTGCCTTGGCGATGAAAAGTATTCTGACGATAAGGAAATCATACGGCGATTATTTGGCAACGAAAGGGGTACGGAAGAACAAGAACGCATCCGCTCCGGGAGACTGTATTTTTATCCCACGTTTTTGGACAGGGTTGGATTGGAGGTTATCAACCCTCACGACCGGGTAACCCGCGCCGGCCGGCAGCCCATCTACCTGGAATGTGCGCGCACGGGCGCTCAGGGATTTTTTACCTTGCTCTATGTGCCGTTTGACCGCGTGGGGCTGAGGGGTGAAGAAGAGGAAAGAAAAACGGTGGAGCAGGTCGGGCAAGACTTGCAGGCTGTGGCCCTGGGTTTACAGGCGATGTTGACCATCTACGGTTTCGGGGCCAAGACATCGAGCGGCTACGGCCTGATCAGGGATGGTGGTTTGGCCGGGACTTTTAAGGTGAACATCGTCGTTAAGCCGGTGGAAGAACAACCTGTCCAATTGCCGGAACAACAATCCCTACCCAGGTATTTGGAAGCTCCGGACCGGCTCATTGCGAAATTTCGCAATGAGGACGGCTTATTCCGCGAATATTTGGCTGGGGAGATGGCTAGTTGGAGTAAACCTGACAGGCAACTCTACGAAAAAGCCGGGAAATGGTGGGAAAGAGAAGGGAAACGCCGGCATGAAGTACAGGATGCCGGCAGTAACGCGCACGAATCTGACTTGCTTACGCCAAAACAGGAGCCACAATACTTTTCCTGCCAGTTCAGCATATTTAACGAACTTGAAAAGTGTACTAGCGATTTTATTAGCGCCTTGGAAGGAGGCGTAAAGTAATGCCCGGAAACCTGGATATCCTTAAACAGCACAAGAATGACCTTTTGCTTGCCGAGGTAGCCGCGTGGCTGCATGATATGGGCAAGTCAACCGATGCGTTCATTCAGAACGAGGATGCGCGCGGCATTGAATCAAAATTGAAAAAGGGGACACAGTTAAATCCCCATAAGGCAGTATTTTGTAGCGAAGAGTTAGATGCGTTTGCTTTCAGTGTGGAGTATAAACCAGTACGTAAAGAAGAAGCTGGACATAATTTTGCACTTAATAAGTTATTGAAAAGGGAAATTCTTGAACAGCTTGATCAACAGCTTAGCATAACATGTGGAGTGCCCTATACAATACGTGAGCTGGTATATTTCGGCAGGCCTGGCATGATCGGCAAGACAGGTAAGCCACTGGGCAGAGAAGGTAAGCCAATCGAATATTTGGGTCGTTGTCACGCCGCGGCCCATATCGAAAAAGAAGAGTCTAAAGGAGATAAAAGCCTTTTTCAGCAGCCTGCAGACGATACTCGCCCCAGTTCACCATTCGGGTTTGAGCGCCTGCCGCTTAAAGATCTAACCAAGAATCTGGAGGGCTTGCCGTACGATAAACTAAAAGAACGGTCGGTTTTTGAAAAAGCTGTGCAATCGGCCTTTGGCGGCGCTCTGGGTGATACCCGCCGGCCTCTAAACGAAGTCACCCTCTGGGACTGGTCGCATATAGTGGCGGCCCTGTACAAGGCTGCGCTGGCGGGCGCCTTGCTTCAACATCAAGAGACAGCTACACTCCCAGACCCGTTGTCTTTAAAATGGCGTCTCCTGGCCCTGCGGTTTGACGGCAGCCGGGTAGTGGACCGTTCTCCCGATATTCAAGCGCTACTGGCGCGCCGCGAGTGGGTCAGGGAAGGACTGGACAAAGCCAAGCGGCTCCTGGAAGAGGACTACCCGCTGGGCACAGAGGTTTACCGCGACAGCAACGGCTCCCTTTTTGTGGTTCCCGATGTCCAGGAGCTTCTCGAATACACCGGCAGCGGCGGGCACACTTTGAAATTCTTAATTCAGCAGGAGTTGGAATCCGTATTCGATGGCGAACTGTTGATCACACCACGGCTGGATCAAGAAGCGTGGTGGGCACAAGCTCCCAACCAGAGCGGTAAGGATGAGATTCCGCCGATTGCGGAGCGGTTAGGAGAGAATGAACCGGCCAATCCCGACCCTGCCAAGGTCAAAGGTTGGTGGCAAAATAATAATACCGAGCCCTGCCGGATTTCCGGCGTTCGGCCGCAGGGGCCGAGCACTAAGGCAGTTAAGCGCAAGCTGTCGGATTTCTGGCTGGAGCGCACCGGAAAAAGGTCAAAGGAATGGGCGGCCAATCCAGAAAACACCATCTGGATGAGCGAGGTGGCAGATATTAACGGCCGCGTGGCTTTGGTGGCGGCCAAGCTGGACCTCAAGCACTGGCTGACGCCGGATGGCTTGGTGAATACCCTCCTGGCAACCTCGCCGCAACAAGGAGGATCTGCTCCGACTAAGAAAACCCCTTCTTTTGCCCGCCTGCGGCGGATATGGGAAACCTGTGCGGGATTTTGGAAAGAATCCATCGGAGAGAAAGAGCAGTTGGCATCTCTTGTAGGGACAGTGGAGCACAGGCTGATAATTCAAGGAACATTATCTACATCTCTCGGACCCTACCACGCTTACGAAATACTCCTCGAGACGGGCATAGATGTGGAAGTCGTTTGGGATGAAAAGAAACAGGGATTAATTATAATTGACAATCTCCAATACCTGGCCAGGAGAATAGGGGCAAAAAATGGCGCGTGTAAGACGCCGGAGTCGGCGGCGGATTGGCTCATAAGTTATCTTCAAGACGGGAAAGAGTTAAAGATCTATGAACCGGAGGATTCCGGCGGCAAGCGCAGGGTGGCCGGTTGTATCCGGGACATTGGTGTGGAGTTGGAGCAGCATGACTATGTGCCTGCCATTTCTGTTCTCTCCGAGCCGCAACAATTCATGATTTTGGTTCCGGCAAGTAAGGCGCTGGCCGTGGCCCAGCACATCAAGTCTGAATATGAAGTCCAGTTTTCCAGGGTGAAAAACCGGCTTCCCCTCCACCTTAGTGTTGTCTTTTTCGGCCGCAAACAGCCCTTTTATGCGGTACTTGATGCGGCAAGGCGTATGTTGAAGCGTAACTCACCGGTGGACGCTGCCTGGATGATAGAGGCGTCAGGCCAGGCGGAGTCTACAGAGGTTTGCCGGCATAGCAACGGGCGCCTCGGCAACCGGGTTACAAACCTTAAACTGCGCCGCAAGGTTGGCGATAATAGGCTGCCACAATTGAACGCTGAATTGGAGACAATGGTTAGCTACAGCACCGGCGATCCCAATACTGAGGACGTGTGGTACCCATACCTGTTTGTGCGGCGCGCAGCGCCGGATGTCCCGCTTGAGAGCCGCGAGCATACTTTCAATGTTTCGTTACCCGGCTGCAACGCCGAAGCTACACTTGTACACGTAAAAGAGGTCAAAGAAGGGGACGAGGTCTGCTATGCGCCTTCCACCTTCGATTTTGAATTTCTCGACGTAGCGGCCCGGCGCTTTGAACTGGCTTATGATGAGGCGACTGGAATGCGGCTTCCACGGTCCCATGAAGCCTATGCAACGCGCCCGTTCTTATTAGAAGATCTGGACGTGGCGCAATGTCTATGGTCTCTTGCAGCGGAAAATGCGCCTACCAGGCGGGAAAATGCCCAGTTGCAGCAAATTACCGGGTTAATTGAAGCAAAACGACGAGATTGGCGGGTGTCCCGCCCGGATGACGATGTTTTAAACAAGTTTGCCGATCAGGTATTCCGGCGGTCTCTTGGCAAGCTGTGGAATGAAATACCGGAAATTCAGCGTAAAAAGCTGACTTCCTGGGCTGCTTCGGGACGCTGGCGTGATCTGATGGAACTCTATATGTCCATCCTCAAGCTGCCGGAAAGCGAGACTTCCGTTAAGGAACAGGAGGTAATATTATGAAGCCGGAAAAACTAAGATATCTGATTATGACTATTGATCCAGTGCATGTGGGGACGGGAGGTTATCGCCTGGGCCGGGTGGATAACGCTATCGTCCGTGAACCGGGCACCAATCTGCCGAAGATACCCGGCACGAGCCTTCACGGCGCCATTCGCTCGGCGGCCGCCATGCGTTACGGTATGCCAGAGTCATCAGGACAGCGTCCTCAGGGTACGCCTGCGAAAAATCCCATCGTTTACACTTTTGGCGCCGGTGAAGACGGCGGGTTCATCTCCGGGGTGGTAAGCATTTACGACGCGCGCATACTGCTTTTCCCGGTAGCGTCGCATGACGGCCCGGTTTGGATCACTACGGCGCCGGTTCTGCGTGAAGCCGGGTTTACAGGCGGAGAAGCCCCGTCTCAACAAGATAGTGTTTTGCTGGCCGGCACTCTCCAGGGCATAGAAACAGGTTTTGCCGTAGGCTGGCTGATGTTGAACATAGAAAGACAGGATGTATCACTTAGCGCTCCATCTGAGGGAAATTGGCAGGACCAGCCTGCCCTGAAAGAAGCTCTCTTTAGAGTTGTGATCGTCCATGAGAGCCTGTTTTCCGAAATGGTCAACTCGGGTCTGGAGGTACGCACGTCAGTAGCGATCAAACCGGAGACGGGAGCTGCCGAGGATGGAGCGCTCTTCACTTATGAGGCCATCCCGCGGGCAACCTTCCTCTTTTTTGACGCCGTAATAGACGACTATCATGGTGGCCAACAAGTCAATTTTCCTAATTTTGAATACGACGGATTGAAACCGGCAGGGCCAGCCGGTGTTTTGTCCCACGGATTGGATTTACTCGAATACCTTGGTGTCGGCGGTATGGGCACCCGCGGCTTCGGCCGCATTGTCGTTGTTGGTGAACCTATCTCTTCTAAGAATACGGGAGGTGCAGCATGATTAATCTAGATCGAATTGCGGCGGAAGCCTCCCAATCGATTTTAAACTGCATCGGAACCTCTGCAAAAAGAAATACACTACAAGCAAAAGACCTTGAGCGCCTGACGGCCAATGCCCTGGGAATCCTTCAGGAGCAGGGTCTCTATGCTTTCTTTCTTTACCTGCTGTCAAAAAGCGGTGAGGAGGATGAAGAGAAAGAGTTAGAAGCAGACGAAGTGGCTTCTTGTGTCATCATGGCGCGACTTTTGAGTTTGCTGAACCAGCCGGAACTCAAGCACTTAAGCGCAGCGTTCGCCAACGGTTGGGATCAAAAACCGGCCCAAATCAACAAGCGTAAGAAGGAACTCCTTCAGCATGTGAGCGGGCAGATCAGCGGGGATTTGCGCCGGCTCCTCATGGTCAAAACGCTTTTCGAAAAGGCGCTCATTTACACCCGGTATGGGGCCAAGGCCATAACTTCTTCAGTTGCGGAGGGATCCTCATGAGTTGGCAGGCATTTCAATTAACATTCCGATTGGAGAGCCCCCTGCATAGCGGGTATGGGAAGATGGGCAATATTCAGCGAACACGTCTTTATGTTACCGGCCGGATGCTCTGGGGCGCCCTTACTTCAACCATTACGCGGCTAAAAGAAAGCCCGGACTATGTGAAAGTTGGAGAGATGGTAAAGGAGTATCTGCGAACAAGTTACCTCTTCCCTTGCCTTGATCAAAAGGGAGAACAGCTTATTCTTCCACGGGTGCAGGATAACCGGTCAAGCTACCTTGTAAAAGGTAAAGCCGTAAATGCGTCTATGGTCGAACGCTGGCTCGTCACATCATATGCTTCCACGGCGATTGATACCACAAAGCTGGCTGCTGAAGAGGGTTCACTGCATGAAGTCGAGCTAATTAGCCACTGTTTTCTTTGTGACTCTTGCGAGAATGACATACAAATTAACGCCGGCGACCCGGTGTATCTATCGGGCGTTCTGTTCCTTGCAGACAATGCGCCTGATGACATTAAAAACTACTGGAAACCGGCGTTGAATCATCTTCAGGTCGGCGGCGAACGAAGTTACGGATTTGGATTGTTACCCTTATGTGATGAACCTCGCCCTACGGAGAATTTATTTGGTTATACACTTACTTTATCCGCACACGATCCCGAAGTCACTGTTAATAAAGGCGAACCATTGCCGGCGCATGTCATTGTTGAAGATGATCTGGAACTGCAGGGAGTGATTGAGCCGTTCCTTGGCCGTGAAACCATGAATGACGGGCGGTTTGGCAAAATACTTTCCAAAGCTGAAGCATGTTGGATTCCCGGTGCGACAGCCCAGAAATCAAGAACATTCTATATCAAGGAAAAGGGCCTTTGGCAAATAAAAGTCTGAACATAGTGAAAAACAGGAACCAAAAGTGATTTCCTTTGCTTGGAATGCCATATACCAGAATCCTCCATTTTGTCTATGAGGGAGTTGGAAATTATTCGACCACTTCATCATCTGTTTTTTCTCTCTGATTTATAATATAATTTTGTAAAACGATTTGTTAAAATGACGGAGAATAGGCGAACAGTACGAGCTTGTCTTTAGCTTTGGGTTTCTCACCTGGCGGACATCGTCCGGTCACGACGTAAAGAGGTATCTCGTCGCGGCCAAAGCATCGCTGCCTTCGATAACAGTAGAAGGTGTTATTTTGCAAAGATGGATAATTAATCTTTGGGGTTGAAGCTTAATGAAAGCCACTGAAAGCAATTTTTTAAAACTTCTTGAAGGAAGAAAACAGTTTATCATACCCATTTACCAGCGTACTTATAGCTGGACTTTGGAACAGTGTGAACAGTTGTGGGATGATATTTGCTGGGCGGCGGAAAACAATTCTGTAGCCGGGCACTTTATTGGTTCCATCGTATATATCGAAAAAGGTCTTTATCAAGTTACCTCAGTGCCTCAATTAATGGTAATTGACGGCCAGCAGCGGCTAACGACCATATTCCTATTGCTTGCAGTTCTTGGGAAAACCCTGATGGAACGTAATGAAGAAGCTGAAGTAACCCGCAAAAAAATCAACAACTATTACCTTTTTAATAGCGAAGAAACAGGAGAGTTGCGTTATAAGTTACTGCTAACCAAAAGGGATAAAGACACTTTGAATTTTTTGCTTGAGGACAAGAAAGCGGATCTTTCCTCAGAACGCATTGTAGAAACTTATAAGTTTTTTGAAAGACAGGTTCGAAAATATACTAACCTTGATTTGCTTTATCGCGGTCTTGGAAAATTAATTATTGTTGATATTGCTTTGGATAGAAATTATGATAATCCCCAGCTTATTTTTGAAAGCCTTAATTCTAAAGGGCTTGACTTATCTCAAGCTGATCTTATTAGAAACTATATTTTAATGAAATTAGATAAAGATGAACAAGAGGAACTCTATAATAATTATTGGTACAAAATGGAGGATAGTTTTAGAAATTCAGAGGTCCCTGACATTTTTGATAGATTTATTCGTGATTATTTGACCGTAAAAACTGGACGCACTTGCAAAATTGATGAAATTTATTCGAGCTTTAAAAAATATGTTCAAAAGAAAGAAGAATCTATTCAGCAAATCGTTTCTGACATTTTATGCTACTCAAGGCATTATGCAAAATTTGTCCTCACGAAAGAAGAGGATAAAGAACTTAACATAATTTTTCATGATATTAATACGATTAAGGTCGATGTAGCGTATCCTTTTCTTTTGACCCTTTATGATGATTATGAGCGCCAAATATTATCCCGGGATGAATTCATTAATATCTTAAAGCTTGTAGAGAGCTATGTTTTCAGGCGTGCAATTTGCGAGATACCAACTAACTCATTGAACAAAACATTTGCAGATCTTGGAAGGGAAATTGAGAAGGAAAATTATCTGGAAAGTGTACAAGCTGCCTTTTTATATAAAGATTCTTACAAACGGTTTCCCAAAGATGAAGAATTTCGTAAAAAGTTTATCGCTAAAGATGTTTACAACTTCCGCAACCGCATGTATTTGCTCCGGAAACTGGAAAACTACGGGCGCAAAGAAGAAGTCATTGTTGATAATTATACGATCGAGCATATAATGCCGCAAAACAAGAATCTTTCCTTAGACTGGAGAATAGTATTGGGTGAGAATTGGGAAGAAGTTCATTCCGCTTATCTTCATACCATTGGAAATTTGACGCTGACAGGTTATAATTCTGAGTTGAATGACCGCCCGTTTATTGAAAAACGGGATCTGGAAGGCGGATTTGCAGACAGTCCGCTTCAGCTTAACAGAACCCTTGCCAGGCTTGAACACTGGAACGGGGAGGAAATCTTAAAACGGGCAAATATATTGACGGATTTAGCATTAAAAATATGGCCGTATCCAGATTTTATAAATAAGCTTCCTTCTGTAAGTGTCAAGGAAATGGTTGCCAGTGTATTTCCTATTGAAGAAGATTTTATAGCAGCCAGGTCAATTATTCGACAAATAATTGATATTCTTGCCTATGATGATATAAAGCATATTTTATCGTTTACATATCGTGATGGGAAAAGAATTACCGTAAATTTAGGACAGTGGCTGATACTCAGATTTGAGCGCTCGGATGATTCTTTTAAGGTTATTTTTTCTGTTGATCTGGGGATATTTAATAATCTTGAAACCATTGGTGTTTACAGGACAGAGAGTTTTGATGAACGGTGGGCAAAAAGTAAAGACATTAGCTTGGTATATTTTCAATGGGATCACGGTATGGTTTTACCGGAAAGTTTCTTTAAGTCATGGCATGCGGTTATTTTACATGCTTATGCAGAATTCCACAAGTGGAAATCGTCTTCGTATATGAAATATAACCAGCCGGAATTGGCTGCCGTTCTTTTGTGTTTGGAATGATAAAATATATAGACCGACAGGTCAAGGTGCTACCCCTGCACATTTTTCTTTCTGCTTATTCAGGAGTTCTCATTGTTTTTATTTCCTGCTATTCATCGGCATTGTTAATCAAGTATAGCCATGATATACTCCCAGCAACATTATTAGCAATATAGGAGGAGTTGCCATGGTTACCTGCCCAAAATGTGGTAGCGAAGAATGCAAAAAAGATGGCATCGTCAAAGGACGACAGCGCCATAAATGTAAATCTTGCGGATATAGACATACGGTACAACATGTCGGCAAAAGCTCTACGGTTAAGCGACAGGCACTTGAGCTTTATCTCGAAGGACTTGGTTTTCGCTCTATAGGCCGATTTCTTAAATGCAGTCATGTCGCTGTCTACAATTGGATAAAGGCCTTTGGTAAAGCTGCCGATGATATCCGGTCCGACAAAGCAATAGAGGTCGTGGAGATAGATGAGATGCACAGCTATGTCTCTTCAAAGAAAACTTCTGCTGGATATGGATTGCTGTTGATAGATATGGGAAAAGGTTCATCAACTGCGTATTGGGCGATCGCGGGACAGCAACCGGAAAGCAACTGTGGGATGCCTTCAAGGATACCGGGATCGGAAAAATAGCAACCGACCATTGGAAGCCTTACGAAAATTTTATTCCTAAAGAGCTGCATGTCCAATCCAAGACGGAGACATTTACCGTAGAGGGTTACAATAGTTTGTTTCGTCACTTTCTT
>JJNX02000032.1 GCA_000681355.2 Peptococcaceae bacterium SCADC1_2_3 | reverse complement strand
AGGAGGCGAAGAAATTAATCAATAGAGAAATATGTCATTATTTAATGTAGCGCAGTTTCAATTTACCCATTGAGAATGCTTGACCAATGACTAAAAAGCCAAAAAAGTTTACAAAGCAAAAAGCTTTTATATCATAGCTATTGACAAGAAAAAAAGTTATTCATATAATCATTATAATTACAAAAACTAAATAGAAAAATGTGTACCTTCAGGGACGGGTGAAATTCCATACCGGCGGTAAGAAATAAATTTTTTTCAAGCCCGCGAGCCCGGCACTCACAAACGTCAATAAACGGCAAAATATGAGTATGTCATTTTTTGAAGAGCGGTAACTTTAAGCTATTACGGTATAGTGAGAGCCAGGCTGATCTGGTGCAAAGCCAGGGCCGACAGTTAAAGTCTGGAAGGAAGAAGGTTGTAAAATAGGATAATTTTTAATTTTTTTGACCCTGAAGTTTATCGCTCAGGGTTTTAATTTTGAGGTGAAGTTGATAAATTTGGAATCAGCCACGGACAAGTACTACATGCAAATTGCTTTAAATTTGGCGCAACGGGCGCGGGGACGTACCAGCCCCAATCCTATGGTAGGAGCCCTGGTAGTAAAGAACAATAAAGTAATTGGCCAGGGTTACCACGCCAAAGCAGGCACACCGCACGCCGAGATTCACGCTTTAAATGAGGCGGGGAAAGATGCGCCCGGGGCAACTTTATATGTAACCCTGGAACCATGCTGCCATCAGGGAAGGACAGAACCCTGCACTAAAGCCATATTAAATTCAGGTGTGGAAAGGGTTGTGGTGGCTATGGTTGACCCTAATCCTTTGGTAAAAGGTAAAGGCATAAAGTGTTTAAAAGAAGGGGGGCTAAAGGTTACCGTAGGAGTTTTGGAAAAAGAGGCCCGTTGTTTAAATGAGGCTTTTATTAAATACATTACCACCAAAATGCCTTTTGTAATCCTTAAGACAGCCATGAGCCTGGATGGTAAAATTGCCACCCGAACGGGAGAATCAAAATGGATTACCGGGCCTGAAGCCAGAAATTACAGCCATCAATTAAGAAACTGTTATGACGCTATTTTAGTAGGAGTAAATACTATTCTGAGGGACAACCCGGCTTTAACCACTCGTTTACCGGAGGGAGAAACTAAAAATCCCGTACGAATAGTGGTAGATAGTCAAGCCCGTACCCCATTAGAAGCCCAAGTGGTAACTAACGCCAAAGAAACTCCTACCCTCATTGCCGTTACAAATGCAGCACCAGCAGATAAAATAAACCAGTTAGAAAAAATGGGGGTAGAAATTTTACCGGTAAATACCAACAATAACGGAAGGGTAGATTTAAAAGCTTTAATGCTTGAGTTGGGGCGGCGGGAAATTACCAGCGTGCTTATTGAAGGAGGGGGGGAAGTTCATAGTTCAGCTCTAAAAGCAGGAATTGTAGATAAAATGGGATGGTTTATCGCCCCCCTAATTATTGGCGGTCAGGGGGCTCCGGGTCCGGTAGGCGGTGAAGGTGTTGCCAGTTTAAAGGAAGCTATTTCTTTAGGACAAATTACCGTGAAAAAATGCGGCCAGGATATTTACGTGGAAGGCTATTTATTGACCCTCCCCCTAACCCCCTCCCTCAAGGGGAGGGGGTTAGGGGGAGGGTGATTTGAACTTTTTCATCAGTAGTTAATAAAATACTTCTGTCTGGGACAAAGGGAAGTGATTTAAATTGTTTACGGGCTTAATTGAGGAATTAGGCGTTATTCAACAGATTAGCCGGGGAGAAAACTATGCCCGTCTGGTTATTAAAGCAAATAAAGTTACGGAGGATATTCAAATAGGGGATAGTATCGCCGTTAACGGAGTATGCTTAACCGTGGTTAATTTAAAACCGTTTTTATTAACCGCTGAGGTAATGGCCGAGACGTTAGCCAAATCAAACTTAAGTCAGTTAAAATCAGGCCACCAGGTCAATTTGGAACGTCCCTTACGCTTAACAGACCGCCTAGGCGGACACTTAGTCAGCGGCCATGTTGACGACGTAGGTATAATTATAGATAAGAAAAAAAACGGTATTGCCGTACTAATTACCATTCGTACCTCCCCACAGGTAATGCACTATATTGTATCAAAGGGTTCTGTTGCTATTGACGGAACAAGTCTAACCGTAGCATCTGTCCGGGAAGATAATTTTCAAGTTTCTTTAATTCCCCATACCAGGCAAGCTACTAACCTGGGAAATAAAAAACCAGGTGAAATGGTAAATTTGGAAGTAGATATTATCGGTAAATATATTGAAAAATTCTTAACGGTATCTAAAAAAGAGGAGGGTATTTCTTTAGATTTTTTAGCCGCCCACGGTTACACTTAATAGTCGCCAGTCATCAGCTAAAGATTGACCAAGGATAACTAACAACCAAAAGGAGGAAATATATAGTGGACTTTACTTTTAGTATTATTGAAGAAGCCCTTGATGACATCCGTCAGGGTAAATTTGTGGTGGTGGTAGATGATGAGAATCGAGAAAATGAAGGAGATTTAATTATTGCTGCAGAAAAGGTCACCCCAAAGAAAGTTAACTTTATGGCTACCCACGGACGGGGTTTAATTTGTGTTCCTCTTGCCGGGCAAAGGTGTGAGGAGTTAAACTTACCCCTTATGGTTCCTCACAACAATACCGATCCCCACGCCACTGCCTTTAGTATCTCTATTGACCATAAAAATACTACCACGGGTATCTCAGCTTACGACCGGGCCTTAACTATAAAATATCTTCTTGACCCGCAAACAAAACCGGAAGATTTACGCCGGCCAGGGCATATTTTCCCTTTACAGGCTAAAGAGGGTGGGGTTCTGCGGCGGGCAGGGCATACCGAAGCAGCCGTAGATTTAGCCCGGCTGGCCGGACTAAATCCCGCGGGAGTAATTTGTGAAATTATGAAAGCAGACGGTACCATGGCCCGCATCCCGGAATTAAAAGAGTTTTGTTGCCAGCATGGTTTAAAAATGATTACCATTGCCGACTTAATTATGTTCCGGCGGCGCCAGGAAAAACTCATCCGGCGCGTGGACTCTGCTTACCTGCCTACTCAGTACGGTGAATTTACCGCCGTAGCTTATGAAAGTTTACTGGATAAAAAAGGCCATATTGCCCTGGTTAAAGGAGAATTAACCAATATAGAAGTACCTTTGGTAAGGGTACATTCTGAATGCCTTACCGGAGACGTATTTCATTCCCTGCGCTGCGACTGCGGGGACCAGGTTGCCCGAGCCCTAGAGATGATTGAAAAGGAAGGTGCCGGCGTTCTTTTATATATGCGCCAGGAAGGAAGGGGAATAGGACTTTTAAATAAAATTAGGGCTTATAAGCTACAGGATCAGGGTAAGGATACGGTTGAAGCTAATGAAGCTTTAGGTTTTCCTCCGGATTTAAGGGATTATGGTATTGGAGCCCAAATACTGGTAGATCTAGGACTAAAGAAAATTCGCCTCCTTACTAACAATCCCCGTAAAATTGCCGGTTTAGAAGGATATGGTTTACAGGTTGTGGATCGGGTATCGATAGAGATTTACCCTGGTAAAAATAATCATTTTTACCTGTCCACAAAGAAAAATAAACTTGGGCACTTATTAAATATTAGTTAATTATAACCATAATAAATAAAAAGGAGCGATAGACTTTGCCGCACACTTTTGAAGGTAATTTTATAGGTCAGGGTTTACGTTTTGGTTTAGTGGTAAGTCGTTTTAACGAATTTATAACCCATCGCCTGCTTTCCGGCGCTTTGGACGCCTTATACCGGCACGGGGTAAGAGAACAGGATATTGAAGTTGCCTGGGTACCAGGTGCTTTTGAAATTCCTGTCCTAGCCCGTCAATTAATCGCCACCCAAAGATTTGACGCCATTATTTGCTTGGGGGTAGTAATTCGAGGAGCCACTCCTCATTTTGAATATATAGCCGCTGAAGCAGCTAAGGGAGTGGCCAAAGTAAGCTTGGAAAGCGGGGTTCCCGCTATTTTTGGCGTTGTCACTGCTGATACCATAGAGCAAGCCATTGAGAGAGCCGGCACCAAAGCCGGGAACAAAGGCTGGAACGCGGCCCTAAATGCCATTGAAATGGCTAACTTAATAAAAAATATTGCGGGGTAAAAAAAAGCGCGGTTGAAAATTTATTTAAGGGGGAAAGGGAGAAGAAGTGTTTAAACCTTTAAGTGGCTTAAAAGAAATAACTGATTATCGTATTTCTCCGCTAAGAACATTTTTTTCAGCCGAGCACCATGAAATCATGGCCGGCTGGACTACCGATATTTATTTTGTTAAAACTGTCGAACTGCTAAAAGAAATCGGGCTGGCTGACACTCCTGTGGTAGCTGAAGTTTTTGCCAATCGCGCCGGGCTATTGGCCGGTCTACCAGAAGTGAAAAATCTTTTAGCACTCGCTCAGGTAGAGGTTTGGGCTTTGCCGGAAGGGGAGTATTTTCAAGAAAAAGAAGTGGTTTTACGTATAGCCGGCCCGTACGAAAATTTTGGGATTTTTGAGACTGTAATCCTGGGCATCCTGGCCCAATCCAGCGGGTGGGCTACCGCCGCCCGAAAATGTAAAGATGCGGCCGGAAACAAAAAAATTATTTGCTTTGGGGCGCGGCATGTTCATCCCGCCGTTGCGCCGGTAATGGAACGGGCGGCGATTATAGGGGGAGCAGATGGCGCCAGTTGCATTTTAGGAGCTAAGTTAATGAACCAAGAGCCAACGGGTACAGTTCCCCACGCGGCTATTCTAATTGCCGGCGATACCGTGGAAGTAGCCCGTGTTTACCAACGGACCATGCCTCCTGGTTCTCCGGTAATAATCCTGGTGGACACCTTTAAGGACGAAGCAGAAGAAACTATGCGGGTGGCTTTAGCCTTAAAAGAAAAATTAAATGGGGTAAGGCTGGATACGCCGGGTGAACGCGGAGGGGTAACTCCTGATTTAGTACGGGAAGTACGGGCCCGTTTAGACCAGGCCGGTTTTGAACACGTCCAAATTTTAGTAAGCGGAGGTATAACCGCCGAACGTATTCCCGCCTTAATTGAGGCCGGAGCAGATTCCTTTGGCGTAGGAAGCTACATTTCCCGGGCCACACCCATTGACATGACCATGGACCTTAAAGAAGTTAACGGAAAACCCATTGCTAAACGCGGCCGTATTCCCGGTATTACGCCAACCAAGCGTTTAAAACAAATTTTGTAAATAAGCAACCTTCGACTTTTAGATAGCCCGCTGAACTTTGCCGCTTCTTAAACACCGGGTACAAACGAGAGTCCTTTTAGGTACATTTTCGTTAACCAGAATTTTTACCCGCTGCAAATTGGGGGACCATGTTTTTTTTGTCCGGATATGGGAGTGGCTAATTTGCATTCCTACCGCCACTCCCTTACCACAGACAGCACACTTTCTAGCCATTCAAGCCACCTCCTTTTTTATACTGGCAAAACTTCTTTAAATCGAAACCTTACCTCAAATTTAAAGAACATCAGGCTACATTTTATCAAAAATTATCTTACTTTGTAAAGGGCAACAGCAAATGGTAAAATGGGCTTAAAATTTTAAATTTAAGCAAAGGGGGATAAAACATGACCGATTTGTTAATTAAAGAAGAACACGAAGGCGAATTCATTGAAGAAAAAATTACCGTTGATCCCATTCCTGATTTAGGCGATAAAACCGGATTACTCTTTCTGGACAAACTCGAAAAAGCGGTAGTCGAGTGCCGTAAATTAATTGCTCAAGGATTTCGGCTTACGGATTTTTGGAGCGACCCGGATCAAGGAATAGAATTTACCCTTAAAAAAGAAAAAAAGGGCAAAATATAATAAAACAAAACAGTATTAGTTTAAAATAGCTAAAAATGAAAATTTTTTAAGGGTAAAATGTTCTAGACATAAACGCTTTAATAATGTCCATACTAAAAATAAGATAAAAACAAGGAGGTGAAAAAAGATGGCGTTAGGTCAAAAACGAAACACTTTGCTCTTTCCTCAGGCTAACGCAGCCATGGATCAATTTAAATGGGAAACTGCTCAGGAACTAGGCATTCAGGTCCCGCAAAGCGGTTATATGGGTGATTTACCATCGCGGGTAAACGGTGCTATAGGCGGCAACATGGTCAGAAAAATGATCGCAGCTTACGAACAAAGTATGGCTTCCGGTACCAAGCCGCCTACACCTCAAGTAACCAACATTAAGACTACCCCTTAAGTAAAAAACAAATAATGCCGGTTAAGGGACGGGGAATTTATTAGCGCTAAAAAATTATTCCCCGTCCCTTTAACTTTTTAATGGTTTCTAACTATATCGAGACTTCAATTGTTCAATGTAAATAATAACTATAATCTTCCGGTTGCAAACCCGGGTGTAAGGCTAAAGAAATTCCTTGCGCTATTATTCTGGCCGTTCTATTTATAAGAGCGTCAATTTCCTTTGGGGTAACGGTTAAATTTCCCCCAAAAGGGGCCAACACATTCATAATAACCTCACGTGAAAGGTTTGGTTGCAAGTTAGGAGATAACTGGTAGAGATTGTCCTTATTTTTTAAATGAGACAGTAAAGCTTCAATGGTATCCTGGCAAATCACGGCCGCGTGAACTACGGTAGGTACACCAATAGCAATTACCGGAACGCCAAGTGTTTCCTGGTTAAGTCCAACCCGCTGGTTGCCGACTCCTGAACCTGGATTAATACCCGTATCGGCAATTTGAATAGTGCTGACAATTCTGGCTACACTGCGGGCAGCTAAAGAATCTATAACTATAACCATTTGAGGGTTTGTTTTTTCTACTACTCCTTTAATTATTTCCGCGGTTTCAATGCCCGTAATGCCAAGAACTCCGGGAGCTAAAGCGCTTACCGAATGCATGCCTTTTTTAACTTCGCCGGGAGCATAATTAAACAAGTGTCTGGTAACCAGGCTTGATTCAATAACCTTTGAGCCTAAAGCATCAGGAGTAGCGTACCGGTTGCCCAGGCCAATGAGTAAAATATTGCCGTATTCTGGTATATTTATAAATTGCTTAAGCTGTTTGGCCAAAATTTCACTTACATTAGTATGAACGGACGGATTGTTTTCTTTAATTAAGGGAGCTTCAAGAGTAATATACACCCCGCAAGGTTTACCCATTATCACTTCGGCTGTTTTATCTAAGATTTTAACTACGGTAACTTCTGTATGTTCATACCCTTCTTTTTTTACTTCTACGCCCGGTATTTCTTGCCCCGTATCACCCCGAATAACTTCGTGCGCTTCTAAAGCTAAATCTAGATTAAGTCCAAAATCACGCCAAAACTCCGGGAGCAAATTACCCACCTCTTTTTTTTACGTAACTATAGTTTTCCCAATTTAAATCAAATATACATTTTTAATGATTAAAAATCGCTTTTTTTTACTTCGTATGCTATAATATTACTAAAATCTTGCCAGAAAAAGAGTATTGCTCTTGCGGGTTATTGCCGGAACAGTCAAAAGGCAAAAGTTAAATGCGCCCCGTGGTTGGTCAGGTCGGGCTACTGCCGACCGGGTAAAGGAAGCTCTTTTTAATATTTTAGGCGAAAATATTATAGGGGCCCGTTTTCTTGACCTTTACGCGGGAATCGGCAACGTAGGGATTGAGGCCCTTAGCAGAGGTGCGGCAGAATCGGTTTTTGTCGAAAAAGATCCCCGGGCTAATCAGGCCATCTTAAAAAACCTGGACCATACGGGTTTGGGCGATAAGGCAAATGTATTAACTCAGGAAGTGGCCGTAGCTTTACGATGGTTGGGAAAAAATAAGCGGTCATTTGATTTAATTTTCTTAGACCCGCCGTACCAAAATAATTTAGAAGTATTTACGGTAGAGTTAATTATGCGCTATAATTTACTGGCAGGGGGAGGATTGGTAATTGTAGAAAGCAGTAAGCGAGTGGTTTTACCGGTGAAGATAGATGGTTTAGTATTGACGCGTCAGGAAAAATATGGCGACACTCTTTTATCGTTTTACGGCTAAGCC
The DNA here is from genome assembly GCA_000681355.2 of Peptococcaceae bacterium SCADC1_2_3. Classification (GTDB taxonomy): domain Bacteria; phylum Bacillota; class Desulfotomaculia; order Desulfotomaculales; family Nap2-2B; genus SCADC1-2-3. The sequence continues at coordinate 14,201 of JJNX02000032.1, read as the reverse complement.
CGGATAAGGAGGTTATTTTTTGCGGATTGCAGTTTACCCAGGCAGCTTTGATCCTTTGACTAATGGTCATATAGACGTGGTTGAACGGGCAGTCAAGCTTTTTGACCTTTTAATTGTGGCTATTTCCAGGAATGCAAGCAAAAAGCCGCTTTTTACTGTTGCCGAAAGGCTGGACATACTCCAAAAGGTACTCCGGCCTTTTATTAATGTGCAGGTAGATTCATTTGAGGGTCTCACGGTTAATTACGCCAAATCTAAAAATGCCCAGGCTATTATTAGAGGATTGCGGGCTGTATCGGACTTTGAAAATGAATTTATGATGGCTTTAATAAATAAAAAATTAACGCCTGGAATAGAAACAATTTTTTTGACCACCCGCGCTGAATTTTCTTTTATTAGTTCTAGTGCCATAAAAGAAGCCGCTTTTTTTGGCGGTTGTGTTCAAGAATTAGTTCCCCCGTATGTAATTGATAAATTATTTCAAAAATACCACGAACTTAAAGCCGCAGGACAGGAGGGATGGTAATGGAAATGTACAGTATCCTTAACGAGCTAGAAGAACTTATCGGAAACAGCACCAAGATACCCTTTACCAGAAGACTGATAGTGGACGAAGATAAGTTTTTAGATTATATAGACCGTATTCGTGCTTCTTTACCCGAAGAAATGCGTCAGGCCAAATGGGTAATTCAAGAACGCGAAAAAGTCATTGAAGGCTCAAAAAAAGAAGCGGAACGCATTATTGAAAGCGCCCAAAAAGAACTGGAAAAACGGGCGGATGAAAGCGAGATTGTTCAGCAGGCTAAAGTTTCCGCCAATGAAATTTTACAAAAAGCCGAAGGATTATCTAATGATATTAAGCAGGGGGCGCGTGTTTACGCTGATGAAATCCTCCAAAAGCTAGAAGAGGAATTAAATAAAGTTATTAAGGAAATTAAAAATGGCCGGGAGGAACTAAAAATTTTTAAAAAACCACGCTAATTATACAGGTGGATAGCCTGTAGGCAATTAGGCTGTAGGAGGAGATCTATGGGCTAACTTCCCAGATGCGAAGAGCGGCGGTTTCGGTGCCGTCAAACATCGTTGAGGGATGTGCACGCGAGAGTCAGGCAGATAACAACCTACAACCTACAGCCTATAACCTATAGCCTAAAAGCGTGACTAGCAGCCTACAGCCTAAACAACATTTTTTTGTTTCTCTAATAAAATTAAAAATTCTAAGACCTCAAGCGGAGAATTTAATTTAAAGTTAGCCGCGCTATCATAAGGCTGAGAGCCAACCAGAATACTTAAACCTTTTTTCAAGGCCCGAAAGGCATCTTCATCAGTTGTATCATCACCAAAATAAACCGCTAAAGAATAAGGGTAAAGTTGCTGCAAATAATTTACTGCTTTCCCTTTATGCATGGCTGCCGGCCGAATTTCTAAAACTTTTTTACCCGGCAATATATTTAAGTCATGTTTTTGAATTATGGGTTTACTTAATTCAATAAATTTATTTAAAGCACTTTGCGCCATTGATGGTTCAGCTAAGCGATAATGAAGAGCTAAGGAATAACCTTTATTTTCTAGCAAAAAACCGTCTTTATTATTCAAGCAATATTTTGCCAGTTGTTCTAATTTATTTATTATTTTAGTTATATATTTATAGTCTAACAAATAATTTACTTCCCCGGCCGGAGAACCAATCTCTATACCGTGACCACCAACTAAAAATATACCCGGCACGGGAAGTAAAGTGGTTAAGTCAGTTAATGTACGACCGCTAATTACAGCCACCTTGTACTGAGGCAGCCCACCTAATTTTTTTAAAATACGCAAAAGTTCAGCCGCCGGCCGTGCCTGAGCCGGCGTGGGAGCCAACGGAACTAAAGTACCGTCGTAGTCTAACATTAAAAGAACTTGACCGGCGTTAAAAAGACTTTCGGCGAGAGCGGCTGGGGTAATTAGTGTTGTTGTACCCATAAGCAAATTAAATATTTATAATTTAACGTTGGCTGTACGTGAAATAGCCTGGCCCGGCAGTACCTTTCGGATGCCAGGCAACGATACCTGAGATGGGGAAAAGGCCCCCAGGTTATGCTGCCACCACCAACGTAAATCGTGAGTTTTAACTTTATGACGTAAAATCTTTAAACGCTGGGCCTGTTCGATTAAAGGCATTTCCAGGGCATTTTTTATTTGGGTGGCTATATCGGCCAAATGATAAGGGTTGACGATTAAGGCTTCTTTTAGTTCCTCTGCTGCTCCGGCAAAAGAACTTAAAACTAAAACCCCGTGATTATCTAACCGGGAAGCAATAAATTCTTTGGCAATTAAATTAAGACCGTCACGCAAAGCGGTCACCAGTAACACATCGGCGGCTAAATAGTGAGCTACCAGCTCTTGTTCATTTAAAGAACGGTTAAGGTAACGTATTGGCAAAGCCTGATACTCCCGGTCATAAAAGCCATTAATTTTACTTACCGTTCCTTCTACTTCTTCTTTTAATTTCTTGTAAGTCCCTAAGTCATCGCGGCTAGGTACGGCCACCTGAAGCAAAGTCACCCTTCCCCGGTAAGCCGGGTTTTGGGCCAAAAAAATCTCCAAGGCTTTCATTCTTTCTAAAATACCCTTGGTATAATCAAGCCGGTCAATGCCTAAAAGCACAAACTCTGCTCCTAAAGATTGCCTTATTTTTTCCGCCTGAGCGCGAACCTTTGGCTCGGCGGCCAGTTTTTCAAAACGATGCCAGTTAATGCCAATTGGTAAGGCCTGAACTTTAATTTTTCTTTGTTCAAACCACATCTCATCTTTTTTTTGATAATATTTATCCGGAAAATAATGAGAAACACAGGCTAAAAAATTATTTACATAATTTTGGGTATGGAAAGCAATAAAATCACTGCCCAACAAACCAAATAATAACTGGCGGCCCCAGGGCAACGCCCGGTAAATATCCAAAGGAGGAAAAGGAATATGCCAGAAAAAGTTTACCTGCGCCTGACAATGATAGCGCTTTACTAACTGTGGGAGCAGGGTAAGGTGATAGTCATGGACCCATAAAAAGTCTTTATTTTTAGTTGCCTGCGCGGTAACCCGGGCAAACTTATGGTTAACCTGCCGGTAAGCCAACCAAAATTCCTTGTCAAAAGAGCACTTGTCCAACATCTGGTGGGACAGGGGCCAAAGACAACTATTGGCAAAACCATGATAATACAAATTATATTCTTCTTCCGTAAGCAGCACTTCTTGTACTTGATAGGGTAAGGCAGCTGACGATCTTGCCGGCACCGTTAATCTTATGCCCTGACTTAAGCCATTATTTTCCTCCAAACGGCCGCCCCAGGTAATCCACATCCCGCCGTTTAAAAGGAGTACCGGCTCTACTGCTGAAGCCAGACCACTAACTGTCCGGATGGTGTTTATTTTACCGTTATTTTCTTGAAATACATAAGCCCCCCGGTTAGAAACTACGACTAGGTTATTGCTCAAAGCGTTATACATAATTTCCCCCCTTTTTATAGTAAGCCATGGGGACGGTTCCATCGTCTTCCCTTCAGCCTATAGCTCTCGCTTCGGGGACGCTCGAACCGTCCCCATGGCGTCGCTAACCTTTAAATTACGCTGTAGTACTAGATAATTAAGTTGTTAATAATATGTAACTATTCAGGTAGGCGCAGAGGTCCAATTGATAGTTTTTAGTGGATAGTTTTGAGTTTTTAGTCTCATCATTGGTGCTTCCTTTTCTGTAAACTAAAAACTGTCAACTACCTACTACTAGAGGTCTGCATGTCTGGCAAAAAACTTTGTGCCTGTGTGCCTTTGCCCCTCTGAATCTGAGTAGTTACAATAATATAATATATTATGCAACCACTTTTAAGTCGATGACAAGTTGTCAGTTAAGTTATAACAAAAACCCATTTTAAAGCCATAACTACCCCTACCTGGTAAACCATTACTTCCAATCCTTTCTTAATTAATACTATAAATTTTACAATATATATCTAAAGTTGTCAATAGTGAAAGAAAATAAAACCACCTGCTAACAATACCAATGATTAACAACGTTTATCTTTTGAAAATAGACCTGAAACTGCACCTAGAACAAGTATAAGGGGGTATATAAAAGAAAAGACAATTGTAACCCAGTAATATACCGGTGTTTCCTGCCATTTTAAGGAGGGTAAAAAAGGAAAGAGAGGAGCCAAAGGGGTATGCCAAACCTGAAGAAGAAAATCATAGGTTTCCAAAATAGTTGATAAATTAGAAGCTCCGGTTAAAATTATCAAGGAAAGAAAAATGGCCGGTAACTGGCTGAAGACACCGCAATAAAGAGCAAAAACAACCGGTCTTTTTTTCTTTTTGGTTAACCAAAAACCCCAGTAAAAGAGCAGCATTCCGTAAACAAACAAAAAGGCCAGGGAAACAATTATATAACGCAGGAAAATAAAAGTTAAAAAAATAAAACTAAAATGAAGAAGCCCTAAAAAAAGAATAAATTTTAGGCCTGAAACTTTTTTGAAGGAATGGTTCATCATTAATACGCTACCTTTTAGTAAAATAGATAACCTGTACCTGGGGACTTAACCAAAAAGAGTCAGGAAGCACCCAGTAACTGTTTAAGGTATCAAGATCAATACCCTGGGCCAAATAAGCCCGCCAAATGAGTTTGGTGCAATACCAGAGCCCATCTTCTTTTTTTGGGGCCAGGATAAAAAAGGGTTTACCTATTTGAGTAAGGGCATAGTCAACGGCCGCCTTTTTTTGGTCGGGACTGGCTTTAACGCGCAAAATGGCTGCCCGGTCATAATAACGCTGGTAGGTTTTAGCTTCTGTCAGGTAAACACCGGTACTGATGTACATATCCACTACCTGGTTGTTTCCTATGTATAATCCGGCATGGGTAAAAAAACCATAAGAACTTCCGGGATTGCCTCCCAGCAAAATATCGCCGGGCTGAAGAAGGGATAAATCAAGATGGTTAGGCTTACCTCCAAATTTGCCGCTTCCCAATTCTCCCCGTCCCGCGGCGGCTAAAGCACGCACTATCAAAGGAGGATATTCACCTTTAGCTTGATAACAGGCCTCTTTTTTTTGGGCTATTTTTAAAGAAAAAAATAAGAAGCCACTTAATAAGATAATTATAATTGTTATGCTTGCCGTACGCCGCAAGGTCATACCATTTATTTCTTCCCTTTTTCTTTATTTTTTTTGCTTTATAGTTTTTAATACATATTATAACTAAAAATGTACATGATATTATTTAGAAGTTATTATTAAGACAATTTTTAAAAAAATAAAGAAAAAGGGGAAAAATAAATGGATATGCCACAAGTTAACAAAGTCAGCGCTAATTGGGAAGGTTGGAAGAATTTTATGAGCCAAGCCGTAGAATTTGCCGCTGAATTGGGAGTTTCATCTGATCAGATTACCACTTTAGCCCATAAGATTGGTAATATTTTGGCTGAAAACGTTTATCCTTCCGCTCCCGAGCAAAAAGTACTGAAAGATTTATGGATGCAAGCCGATGACCACGAAAAACAAACCCTTGCAAACTTGGTAACCAGGCTGGTTTCATCAAAATAGTGGCACAGAGGCGCTGAGTTCACCAACTCCCATCACAACCTCTGTGCCTCTGTGCCTCTGTGCCTCTATGCCTTTGTTCCTCTGTTCCTTCATAGTTAACTAATTTTACGTGACCGGAATAAATAAGAAATAAACCGGTAAGCTTGAAGAACAGGGAGGCATAAAAATAAATTCACCTTCCTCGCCTTTATCTAGTACCCCTAGCATGGCTGCCGTATCTTTGGGTTTTAAAAAACGTTCCTGCTCCAGGGGAACTAAAAATACCTTTTGGTCTTTTCCCCTTACCGCCCCGCTGAAAATTCCCCCCCTGGGGTTTAAAAAAACACCTACTGCTGAACCGGCCCGCACTCTAACTTTATATACTACCCCGTAATTACCTTTATTTGTTTCCGCCAGGTTATAGTTAAGAGCATCAACTCCAACCAGGTACTTATCTTTCTCTCCGTCAGCAATAACCAACTTTTTACTCTTGTTGCCGCTAAAGTTAACTGTTAGCTGGCGGTTTGCCTTGGGAAAAGTTCCTCGCCCGTGCATATCCCTTTCTAGAATTGGCAACAAAAGCAGCCCCTCTAATTTAATTTCTTCCCCTGAAACTAACGCCGCGGCAAAAATAAAGGTCAAAGGCTCTTTTGTTTCTAAGCCAATTAACCCCTCTATGCTTTGCTCAGGAAACATTATGGTTCCTTGACTATCGTTTAAAGCTATTATTTGACCGGGAGCAATTTCCAGCCAATCCTCCGTTGCACTGCTTAAATAACGCGCCACTCCCCGGCCCCCTACTCCCAAATCACCTGCTGACGGCCCGCTAAACCCTTTTTTTGAGATTCTTAATTTGACCGGCCACGTATTTTCATTATAAACCAGGGCGTAAACGCTTATTTTTTCAGGGCAGCCGTTCTTGTGGTGGTATAGTAAGCGTACCATGCCCCCTGCTTTATCTTGATATAAAATCCCAGGCTGTTTAATTGTCTCGGGACTGTTGCTACGGAGAAGAGTTACTTCTTCCTCCTGACGACTGCTTACTTCGACCTCAGGAAAATTTAGGGGGTTATTAGCCGGGTCCAGGTTAATCACATCACCAGGTAAAGGATTTTGCAGGTGGTAATTTAGTTCTGAACAGAGCACTTCATCGGTGATCTTAATAAACAATTCATAAGGCTCGCTCCAGCTTCCTTTTTCATCTTTTACGCGCAAACTTACTTTATGCTCCCCAGAAGTGAAAAAAGCCCTCTTTTTCCCCTGCCAATTATAAGTCACAATTAAATCACCGTCTGGGTCGAAACTTCTATCCTGATAATTAACTGTTTCCCCTTGCTTTACAACTTGTTTATCCACACTAAAACTGGCTATGGGAGGTAAATTGGGGGGCTTGATTTCTTCTGGCGGCAAAGGGGCTTTTTCCGTATAGGTAACTATAATGTTTTTTCCGGCAGGAACGTAATTAACTTTGGCTCCAAAAAAAATAGCTATATTTTTAAGCGGAACAAGTACTACTCCTTTTATGTTTTCCGGGGCGCGGGTTAAAAAGAATGGAGTCTGAGCGTTTAATCGCCCTTCTTTTTTACCGGGCCATAAAGCTAATTGTTTATCCTGGTGGGAAATTAAAATTTCTCCTTTTTGCCACTTTACGTTTGCCCCCAAGGTTTCACTAAAAAAACGCAAGGGGACCATGGTGGTTCCTTCTTTAACGTAAACTTTTTCTCTTAAGGAAACTTTTTCTTCGTTGACTAGGGCAAAATCCTGTCCTGCCTGAAGGGAAATAAAAGTAGTCTTATTTTCTTCGGCAGGGTAGTATGCCCAAGCAAAAACCGGCATAATACTACTAAATAAAGCCATAACGAATCCAACAAAAACTACCTTAAGGAAAAACAAACGCATAAAAAATAACCCTCCTTAAATTTAGCGACTAGCTATCAACAAAATAATTTGTATAACTTTTTTAATTGCTAATTGCTGATAACTAACCCGTTGCCTTCATCCTTTATGAATATAGACGTCTAGAAAGATTAAAAAGTTCCCTTAAATTTATTAAAATTTATTAATTAACTATCAACAGTCTTTTAAATCGTCCAGAGCTCTGGCTACCTGATCAGGTTTTGGGGCTACCCCATGCCAGTCCACTTGATTTTCCATAAAGGAAACTCCTTTACCTTTTATGGTTTTGGCAATAGCCATTTGGGGTTGTCCTTTAACTTGTTTTGCCTTTTCTACCGCCCGAATAATCTGCGGTATACTGTGTCCGTCAATAACCTGGACATCCCAACCAAAAGCCCGCCATTTATCTGCTATTGGTTCAGGGGACATTACTTCCTTAATGGGACCATCAATTTGTAAACCATTATTGTCTAAAAAAGCCGTAACGTTATCCAGACGGTAATGAGCGGCCGCCATAGCCGCTTCCCAAACCATCCCTTCCTGGATTTCACCATCGCCCAGCAAAACATAAACCCGGTAATCCCGCTTATCCAATTTTCCGGCTAAAGCCATCCCGTTAGCGGCCGCTAAACCCTGTCCCAGGGAGCCGGTAGACATTTCTACCCCGGGCAGTTGTTTCATGTCCGGGTGTCCCTGCAGGCGACTGCCTAACTTACGTAAGGTAAACAATTCCTCTACCGGAAAATACCCCCTCTCGGCTAAGGCGGCGTAAAGCAACGGCGCCGCATGTCCTTTAGATAAAACAAAGCGGTCCCGATCCGGCCAATTAGGAAGAGCAGGATTTAAGCGCATAAAGTGAAAGTAAAGAACCGTGACAATATCAGTCGCCGAAAGAGAACCACCCGGATGGCCTGAACCGGCTGCCCCGGTCATTTGGATTATATGACGGCGTATTTTCTTTGCCGTCTCGATTAGGCTTGAAAGACAATTATCTCCTGAGTCTCCTGGCATTTTTTGCCACTCTCCTCTCCGAAAATAAGGTTTTGTCGACTGACGACTACCCTTTTATCTTTCCAGGTAGTATTGTTTAAAACCTTCTCCTAAAACTTCGTGTACATCAGCTAAAACAACAAAGGCATGCGGGTCTTTTTGGTAAATTAATTCTTTTAATTGGATTACTTCATTACGGTTTACAATTACCAGCAAGATATCCCGGTCAAGACCAGTATACATGCCGCGTCCCTTTAAAATCGTAGCCCCCCGGTCTAGTTCATATAAAACAGCGCGGGCAATTTCCGTCACCTGTTCTGAAATAACCAAAAATGCTTTGGTATAACTAATACCCGCCAGCACCAGGTCAACAAGCCAGGCAGAAACAAAAATGGTGATCAAAGCATACATAGCTAATTCCCAGGAGTGAAAACTAAAACCAGCTAATACAACTACCGCCCCATCTACCATAAAAAGCAATTGTCCTACGTTAGCTCCTGTATAGGTACGTAAAACTGCGGCCGCTAAATCCGTACCACCGGTAGTTCCCCGGTAACGAAACACTATTCCCAAACCTAAACCAACCAAGACACCCCCAAAAATACTGGCTAACAGAAGGTCCCGGGTGGGCACAGGTAAATATGGGGCTAAAAGGTCAATAATTAAGGAAAGACAAACTATACCGTAAATAGAACGAAAACCAAACTTTAAGCCTAAGCGGTAAAACCCCAGGGCAAAAAGGGGAATATTTAAAACCAGCATGGTTGACCCTACCGGCACGCCAATTAAATAATGAAGGATAGTGGCTATTCCACTTACTCCACCAGCCGCTATTTTATTGGGGATAAGGAAAAGATTTAAGCCTAAGGCCGTAAAAATAACGCCGGCAGTAACACCAAAAAGTTCAACTACGGTTCGTCGCCATTTTTTTAAGGCTATTTTTTTCATTATTTTTTACGCTGCCCTTTAGGTAAGCAATTATAAAGGAATCAATTTCACCGTCCATAACCGCGGCTACGTTACCTATTTCTACCCCTGTTCGATGATCTTTAACTAAGCTATACGGATGAAAAATGTAGGAGCGAATTTGACTTCCCCAGGCAATATCCGGTTGTTCTTCCCATCTTAAAGTATCTTTCGCTTCTTTCTTTTTTCTCTCCAGGTCAAAAAGCTTTGCCCTGAGTAACTTCAACGCGGCATTACGATTGGCCATTTGAGAACGCTCATTTTGGCATTGAACGACAATACTTGTGGGCAGGTGAGTAATCCGAACGGCTGAATCAGTTTTGTTTACGTGTTGTCCTCCTGCTCCACTGGAACGAAAAGTATCTATTTTTAAATCCTCCGGTCTGATATCAACCTCTAGTTCCTCCTTCACCTCGGGTAAAACATCAACGGAAGCAAATGAAGTGTGGCGCCGTCCGCCCGCGTCAAAAGTAGATATTCTTACCAGCCGGTGAACCCCTTTCTCCGCCTTTAAATAACCATAAGCAAAAGGGCCGGTTACAATAACGGTCACACTTTTTACCCCTGCTTCCTCCCCGGGTAAAAGATCCACTATATTTACCTGGTAACCTTTTTCCTCTATCCAACGGGTATACATACGCAAGAGCATGGCCACCCAATCTTGTGCTTCAGTTCCACCTGCGCCGGCATGTAAAGTTAAGATAGCATTATTCTGGTCATAAGGATCGCCTAATAATACATTTAGTTCTAATTTATTTATTTTAGGTTTTAATTTTTCTAATTCACCATATACCTCAGCCGCTAGTTTAAGGTCATTTTCTTCTTCGCTTAAATTTAAAAGGGCGGCTAAGTCCTCCTGAGACTGAACCAGTTTTTGATAGGAGGCAAATAATTCTTTCAAGGGGGAAAGGACTGAAAATACCTCGGCTACCCGCTCCTGCTGTTCCCAAAAACCTGTCGCCAGCATGTCTTTTTCCAGTTGTTTAATTTTTAGTTCAACGTTATTAAGGTCAAAGAGAAACCCTCAAATCATGAAGGCGTTGATTAACAATTTCTAACTCACGTTTTAATTCACTAAACATTTAAAACATCCTCTCATCTAACAATATTTCGACCGTCAGTCTACGCGGTCTACAGCCTACAGCCTACAGTCTACAGGCAGCAGTCGTCGGGATTATACCCTGACGTCCAACGACCGAGTTGAACGTTCATTTTCGCCATTGATTTCTGACGTCTGACGTCCGACGTCCGACGACCGAGTTAGCTTGCGGCCCGGCCACAGCATTTTTTATATTTTTTCCCGCTGCCACAGGGACAAAGGGCATTCCGACCTACTTTACTTTCCCGGTGGGTTGGACGCTGGGCTTCTTCTTCGGCATACCGGTTTTCCACCAGTTGTTGTGACCGGGCTTGGGGTTCCTGGACTACCTTAACCCGAAAAACAAAACGCACTACTTCTTCTTGAATGGCGGCAATCATCTGTTGAAACATTTCATAACTTTCCCGTTTATACTCCACCAAAGGATCTTTTTGTCCATACGCACGCAGGCCAATACCCTCGCGTAAATCATCCATAGCGTCTAAGTGCTCCATCCACTTCTCGTCAACAACCCGCAGCAGCACAACCCGTTCTATTTCCCGTAAGGTTTCGGAGCCTAATTCAGCTTCCCGTTGCGCGTATTTTGCCAACACGTAATCCCTAAGCTTATCTTTTAACTCTTGCCTTCCAGACCGGGGGGTATTTTCCATTTCAGCTAAAAAAGCATCCCTTTTGCTTGCAAAAGTGCGGCCGGTAATAAAAAGCTGTTCAAATTGGGATAAAAGACCGGTTAAGTCCCATTCCTCCTGGTGAACTCCTTCAGGACAGTAAGCATCCATCAGGCGGCCGGTTGCCTCTTCAATCATTTGGGTCACAATATCTTTTAAATTTTCTTCCTGTAAAACCTGCCGGCGTTGGCGGTAAATTAACTCCCTTTGCTGGTTCATTACGTCGTCATATTGCAGGATATGCTTGCGCAATTCAAAGTTCCGGTTTTCTACCCGTTTTTGGGCCGTTTCAATAGACCTGGTAATCAGGCCATGTTCAATGGGCATATCTTCCTCAATACCCAACCGGCTCATTAAACCCTGAATATTATCTCCCCCAAATTGGCGGATTAGGTCATCTTCTAACGCACTAAAAAATTGACTTGACCCTGGGTCTCCTTGCCGGCCTGACCGGCCCCGCAACTGGTTGTCAATCCGTCTGCTTTCGTGCCGTTCTGTACCCAGGATATGCAACCCGCCCAAAGCCACTACTTTTTTATGTTCCTCTTCTGTTTGACAATTAAATTTAGCCAGCGTTTCCTGGTAGAGAGGCTCTTTTTTAAGGTCTTCAAAAGGAAGGTTAATTCCTTCTTTTTTTAATTCTGCCTGCGCTAAAAATTCAGGATTACCGCCCAATAATATATCGGTACCACGGCCGGCCATATTGGTAGCAATAGTTACGGTTTTTAGCCGGCCGGCCTGAGCAATAATCTCAGCTTCTTTCTCGTGGTATTTAGCGTTTAATACCTGGTGAGGAACACCGCATTTCTTAAGCATTTGACTTAAAAGTTCCGATTTTTCAATGGAAGAGGTGCCTACCAGTACTGGTTGCCCTGTTTCATAACGGCGGGCAATTTCTTCAACCACGGCCCGAAATTTAGCGGCCTGAGTTTTATAAACTACATCAGTTAAAAATTTTCTAATCATTGGTTTATGGGTAGGGATAACCACTACATCCAACTTATATATTTTACGCAACTCTTCTTCTTCCGTCTCCGCAGTACCGGTCATACCGGCTAATTTTTTATACATGCGGAAATAATTTTGAAAGGTAATTGTGGCCAGAGTTTGAGACTCGTGTTCCACCTTTACTCCTTCTTTAGCTTCAATGGCCTGGTGTAAACCCTCGCTGTACCGGCGGCCAAACATTAAACGCCCGGTAAATTCGTCAACAATAATTACCTGGCCGTCCTTTACCACATAATCCCGGTCCTTTTTCATCAACACGCGGGCCTTTAGGGCTTGTTGGAGGTGGTGGGTGAGTTCCGTATGCTCATCAGCGTAAAGATTATCTACTTTAAGCATTTTTTCCATCTTGGCCACCCCTGCTTCCGTGAGGTTTACCGTTCGTGCTTTTTCATCTACCGTGTAATCATGTTCCGGGACAAGACGGGGGACAAGCCGGCTAAAAGTATGATAGAGGTTAGTTGACTTTTCAGCCTGTCCGGAAATGATAAGCGGTGTTCTGGCTTCGTCAATAAGAATACTATCCACCTCGTCAACAATGGCGTAGTGAAGTTCCCGTTGAACCATCGAGCCAGGATGAAGAGCCATATTATCCCGTAGATAGTCAAAACCAAACTCATTGTTTGTCCCGTAAGCAACATCGTCCGCGTAAGCTGCCCGCCGTTCCTGTTCGTTAAGGCCGTGAACAATTAGTCCTACCGAAAGACCTAAAAACTTGTAAACCTGACCCATCCAGATACTATCCCGCCGGGCCAGGTATTCATTTACCGTAACTACGTGAACCCCGCGACCGGTAAGAGCATTAAGGTAAACCGGCAAGGTAGCCACCAGGGTTTTTCCTTCTCCTGTTTTCATCTCGGCCACGCGGCCCTGGTGGAGTACTACCCCCCCCATAAGCTGCACGTCGAAATGGCGCATCCCTAATATACGTTTACTGACCTCACGTACTACGGCAAAAGCTTCAGGAAGCATTTCATCCAATGCTTCCCCCCGCGCCAGACGATCCTTGAAGGTGATTGTTTTAGCCTGCAAATCAGCATCAGTAAGATTTATCATTTTGGGTTCCAGCCCATTAATACTATCCACTATCCGCTGCAATCGTTTAACTTCACGGGCGTTATCGTCCAACCAATTACGCAGCACGTTTAACATATAATCACCTTTCCATAAATTGATGAGGAACCATTGTTGGTTCCTCATTAGAAATGAGTGCCTGTTTTTATTCTAGCACTTTTTAGTTGTCCGCGCAATATAGATACAATATTTTGGTAGTTAGGTTTTAGTGTTTAAAATTCCGGTTCAATTAAGCCGTAATTCCCATCTTTACGACGGTATAACACATTTACTTGTTCAGTTTCGGCGTTAGAAAAAACAAAGAAATTATGGCCCAGCAAATCAATTTGAAGTATGGCTTCTTCGGTGGTCATTGGCTTCATGGCAAAACGCTTTGTTTTTACAATGTCAGGAACTGTTTCCTGCTCATTTTCTTCGTCTAAAGCGTATGTTTCAGAAACATTTTTATTAAACTGTTTGTTAAACCGTTTATTATATCGTCCTTTAAACTTTTCAATTTGTTTTTCTAATTTTTCTACCACTAAATCTATAGAGGTATATATGTCACCCGTAGATTCTTCGCCTCTCAAGATCATCCCGTCAATAGGGATAGTTACTTCCACCCGGCTTTTGCCTCGTTCAACCGTTAAAACTACCTGCCCGTTACTAAGATTATTAAGATATTTGGTTAACTTTCCGACGCGTTTTTCAATGTAGTCCTTTAAAACTGGCGTAATCTCTGTATTTCTTCCTCGTACCTGTAATTTCATCCTTTACCACTCCTTTGTAAAACAAAAACCCCCGTAAAATAAAAATAACGGGGGGCTGTTTTACTATTCTATAATTTTACAACATTAGCTGCCTGAAGACCACGCGTACCTTCCACAACGTCAAACTCTACCTCTTGACCTTCCCCTAAGGATTTAAAACCTTCTTCTTTAATGGCTGTAAAATGAACGAATACATCCCCTCCGTCT
>JJNX02000031.1 GCA_000681355.2 Peptococcaceae bacterium SCADC1_2_3 | reverse complement strand
CCCTAACCCTCCCCCTTAAAGGGGGAGGGGAGAAAGGTACCTAATCTTCCCTCAAAGAGGGAGAAACTTCTAACCCTCCATCTCAAGGGGGGAGGGAAGGGTGGGGGTGGCAACCTTCTACTAAGCTATGTGTAGGTCATTTAAAATACTAATGGTGTTTTTTCCTAGACCTTCAACAAAATAATGCACATCTACTATTAAGGCTGGCTGTCCATCACCTAAAATAGTAGCGCCGGTAAAACCACGTTGATTTTTAAGATATTCGCCTAAAGGTTTAATCACTATATCTTGCTCCCCAAGCAAGTTATCTACAATCATTCCTACTTTATGACCCCCGTAGCTAAGAATAACTATAAATGAATGTTCAAACCTTTCTTCTTTTTTTGGCTTAAGATGATAAAAAAAATCAGCAATTTCAACTAAAGGCAACACCTCATGACGGACTTCAATAACTTTATTATGGCCAATCCACTTGATTTCTTCCGGTTTCACCAGAATAATTTCTGAAACATTGGCTAAAGGAAAGACGTAAACTTGCTTATATATTTCTACTAATAACGCCCTAATGATGGCTATAGTTAAGGGCAACTTAATGGTAAAGGTGGTACCAATTATTTCTTGGGTAAAAATTTCTATGGCACCGTTTACTTGTTCAATTTGCTTTCTTACAATGTCCATACCTACTCCCCGGCCGGAAACATCGTTTACCACCTCGTTGGTGGAAAAACCAGGTAAGAAAATTAAGTTAAGCAATTCCTGCTCGCTAATTTTGGCGGAACTTCCCGCAGTCAAAAACCCATTTTTTACGGCCATGTTTTTTAATTTAGTTAATTTTATTCCTGCACCGTCGTCAGAAATAGTTATTACAATTTGATTTTCCAGGTAGGCAGCTTTAAGCTTCACGGTTCCAGTACGTGGTTTTCCTAACCGGACTCTTTCTTCAGGCAGCTCAATGCCATGGTCAATCGCATTGCGCAATAAATGAATGAGCGGGTTTCCTATGGCCTCGATAACATTACGATCTAATTCAGTTTGTTGACCTTCAATAACAAAGTCAATTTCTTTTCCTAGTTTATGGGCTATATCCCGTACCATGCGGGGAAAGCGATTAAAAAGATAAGCAACAGGTAACATTCTTATCTTCATGATTTCTTCCTGAAGGTCATTGGTAATATGCGCAATGTGATTGGAAATATCTTGCATGCTTTTGGCTAAAGTATTTTTATTGCTTTCCATAATACTGGTAAACCTCTTTAATCTGGTATGTTCAATAAGCAACTCACCTACTAAATTCATCAGGATATCTAATTTTAAAACATCTACCCGGACCGTTTTTATATTAACATTTTCTTCCTTGTTACTTACCGCAGTTTTTTGTTTCTCGCTAGGTAAGCTAACTGGTGAATACTCCTCGGGGTTAATTGCTTGGACATTAACATTACTTACCTCGGAAATAGAAAGGAGTAGATTTTTTATGGCCTCTTCTTTTTCGGCGCTTAAAAAAAGGACAGCAAAGCCTGTGTTAAACCTGCCATCTTGAACCTCTTCAATTGGAGGAATGCATTTAACAATATCTCCCTTTTGCTTAAGTGTTTCAAGAATTAAAAAGGCGCGCACTGATTTCATTTGACAAGCCGGGTCCAATTTTATATTTAACCAGTATCCTTCACGGCCACTAGTTTTTGCCTCGTAAATAACGTTTTCCTCAGACTGGTTAAGAAAAAAAGAAATGTCTTGTTGATTGTCCTGCTGGTGTTCAAAAAGAGACACCTTTTCTTTTGTTTTTGTTTCCAATAGGATTTTTAACTTGTTAATAACCGTAGCCACAGATATTTGGGCAGGATTGTTATCTGCAATTGAAAGATAACAATGTTTTAGGGTATCCAGTGTCTCCAGAAGGGTATCTATTAGAGGGGTAGTAATTTGTAATGCACCTCTTCTTAGTTTATCAAACACATTTTCAATCTCGTGCGTTAAATTAGTTATTTCAGTATAGCCCATCATAGCCGAAGAACCTTTGATAGTATGGGCAGCTCGAAAAATTTCTTCCATTACCTTGGGATCGTTTGTTCCTTTTTCAAGAGACAAAATATTTTCGTCCATAATTTGTATTTTTTCATTTAGCTCTTCTAAATAAACCATCATTTCAGTTTGTTCCATCATTAAACTTCTCCTTTCTAAAAATAATTTTTTTTAAGGCAGGAAAATTATCTTATTTTAGCGAAATTTAGAGTATCTATAATTTATAATCGGGTTTAAAATTTTAGAAATAATAAGGACGGTGAAAAAATTTGCCTGAAATTAATAGTTTTAAAGAAAAAGAAAAACAAATAGTTACTTTTGAGCTTGTTAATCAGTTTTACGGCGTAGACATTAGTAATATCCTGGAAATAATTCGCCCGCAAGCTATGACCATTATTCCTGGCAGCCCTGATTATGTTGAAGGGATAATAAATTTACGGGGACAAATTATACCTATTATTGACCTGGCTAAACGCTTTAAGCTCCAAACAAATATAGAAACGAACAACAGGATTATAGTCGTTGTTGAGGCAGAGAAGATAAAATTAGGCTTGATGGTCGATCGTGTTTTGGGCGTACAAAAAATTGACCCGGCTTTAATTCAGCCACCTCCGGCTTTAATTGATGGGATAAACACCCAATACTTGATTGGAACAGTACTCATGGATAACCAACTGCTTGTTCTCTTAAACTTAAACTTTATTTTACAGGAGCAGGAAAAAAATTTCTTATCTTCCGTGAAAGAAATAACTACGGCAGAGAAAATCATTGAAAAATCAGTTCCTGGTTTAACTGTTTAATTGAAACTTTCAAAAAGGCTTAAAGCACCCTCTTTCCAGATATAGCAGATAAAGGGGAGTTACGTCAAGTCTTTTCGTCCCTCCCATTTATGTAGGGTGGGGGTGTAATTTAAATTTATTTAGTCTTATACTTTTCCGTTAATTGTTGCAGTGTTTGGGCTTGCGCAGACAACTCCTGACTTAAAGAGGCCATTTCTTGGGCTGCACCGGTACTTTCCTGGGTTACACCAACTACATCCTGTATCGCTTTAGCGATTTCACCTGCCACTTGCGTTTGTTGAGTAACCAAAGGGGCTACCTGAGCTATGGCTTGTCCGGTTTTTTCTATATCCTGGGCAATATTTTGCAAGACGTCATTTGTTTTTTCGGCCAATTCTCCCCCTTCTTTAATAACCTGATTGGTTTCATTAATCATACCAGTTATTTCTTGAGCAGAAACAGCAGAACTTTCAGCTAATTTACGTACTTCATCGGCCACCACGGCAAAACCTCTCCCGTGCTCACCTGCCCTGGCTGCTTCAATAGCCGCATTTAAGGCCAGCAAGTTTGTTTCGTTAGCAATTTGAGAAATAGCCTGGGTGATTTTATTAATTCCAGCCGTAGCCCGAGCAATTTTTTTCATTCCTGCCAGCATATCATTTGTAGACTGGCGACCTATATTTACATTTTGTGCAGCTGCTTGTCCCAGAAAACTTGCCTGTTGGGTTGCTTTTTCCACTTCCTCTAAGGAAGAACTCAGTTCCTGAGTAGAAGCAGCAACTTGCTGAGTAGCTGAAGATTGGTTTTGGCCCCCTTGGGCAATACTTTGAGCCGTTTGTGATATTCCTTGTGCCGCATCAGCAAATTGCTTACTTACTGACTTTACCTGAGCCACAAGATTTTCTGTGTACTCTATAAACTGGTTACAATGGTCAACTATCTCTTTATATCTTCCTGTACTTTTAGTTTTCAGACGTTTCGTTAAATCATTTTCAGTTACCACGTTTTTTATATTTAAAATTTCAAGTACAGGGGCTGTTAGCATGTTAAGAGTATACTTTGAAAGAATAAACGCCAATATAAGCCAGGCAAAACCAATTATACTTAATTTTACAGCAAAACTAGAAACCATCTGGTCATAAACTCTGTTAGGAACTCCAACGTACCACATTCCAATAATTCTCCCATTAGCTTCTTTTATAGGCTCATAAGCGGTTTGGTTTTTTGTTCCAGCTACAATTGCTTTACCAATAAAGTTTTTTCCTTCGTCTAATACCGTTTTTATAACTTCAGGTGCGGCCTTGGTTCCTACCGCCCTTTTCCCCTCTTTTTTTACATTTGTAGCCACGCGAGTATCCATTTGAAAAATAGTGACTGTGTCACCCGTTAAAGAACCAATTTTATCCACACAGGTAAAATTATTATTCATAATAGTATTTCCTTTATAAAGCTGGTTATTTTTAATTGCCCAATCACCAGGACAATGCTGATTGAGATACTCCCTGCCTAAAACAAGATCACTTTTTAATTTCTCCTGGGCAGCATTTATTATTTTATTTTTCATGGTAATGGTACTATAACAACATAAGGTCAACGTAACTAAAACTATTGTGGCTATAAAGATAAGCCTAAATTTTTCGGTTACTTCTAAATTTAACTTTTTCATTTATTAAAAACTCCTTTAATATTTTTGTGTTTTTGCCTGTTTTTACCTCCATTAGCCATTTTATTATTAAATTCGTCAATCTTTTTCATTTTCCTGCCTAATTTTTCATCTTGCTAGAAAAATATTTAAAAAAGAAAATTTTAAATAAAAATAAGATAATTCATTACTTTTTATTAAGGATATTAAGCTCATAACCTTTTCTTCTTGCATCCTTTGAAAATAAGAAATAAAATTAGTTAAATAAATTTCTGAGACATGGAAAGGATGGGTTGATTGAAGTTAGGAACAATTAATGGTGGCAAAGGAGGAGCATCAATTATCGCAAAAGGAAACAGAAAAGGATGTTTCCATGGGAGTTTTATTAGACCTATGGAGATCACGTTTGTCGTCCAAAAGTCTTTTTTGGGGGGTGATTATTAATGCGTTGGCGGGTAAACTTATATCTTTTAGGTATGTATATTGTAGGGACTATTCTTTGGTTCATTACCCTTAACTTTTCGGGATTGGCCACCTTCGGGCAGCTAATTGAAGCGGCCTTGAGTGTACGGGTATTAGCGGGTTTATTTTTTATTTTAGCAATAATGTTGATTTATTTTAACTATTTTACTTTTCCGGCGCTAACCCAAAAGGAAAACCGGGGAAAGGCGCAACGTGCCCTTTTTTATTTCCCTATTGTTCAGCTTATTTGTGTCGTATGCTATGCTGTTTATGAACCAGTTTTAATTATTGCTTTTGAAAATTGGTCCCAACCATTAACCATAATTTTGGGTATATGTGCAGGAATAGCTGCCGTCTTTGTTTACGGTTTGCCTTTTTATTTGTTGGCTATTAGAAACTTGGAGGAAAAATATGCCGAAGTAGCTTTTGCCGATGGACAGGATCAATACCTGCCTTTGTCTTTAAGAATTGGTACTGGCTTAATAGGCTTAATTCTGGCCAGTTTAATTACTTTAAGTGTGGTAGGTATTGCCAGGCTAAATTTATTAGCTTTAATGTTTGATAATTTAGAAAGTGCCTACATTCCTGTGCGGATGTTTTTATTCACCGCCGTAATTATTGTGATATTTTCTTGTATTTCAGCAATAGTAATGTTGCAATCTGTTTCTACGATGTTGGTTACGTTATCTAAACGCTTAAAAATATATGCCGAACAGGAAACTGATTTAACCGTACGTTTACCTGTGATCGCGGCTGATGAAACGGGAAAGATCGCCTGTTATTTTAATCAATTATTAAGTAAATTTGCCTCCGTAGTTTTGCAGGCAAAAAAAAGCAGTGATAAATTGGTAAACCACGGCCACTCCTTACAAAGAGCTACCCAAGAAGCAGGCCAGTTAGGTCAGCAATCGGCCGGTGCAGTTCAGCATATTGCTACCGGGGCAGAATCACAGGCTCATAATCTAGAAGCCATTAATACTATTATGCAAGAAGTAAATAATGCCGCGGTAAAACTGCAAAATGAAGTCCAGAAGGTTCTGGTGGAAACAGCAGATTTGGCTATGCATCAAGTAACAAATAATGTTCAGGAAATGGCGCAAGCCACAGAAAACATCGGTCAGGCTACGGAAGTAATTACCGGTATTGCCAATCAGACCAGATTATTGGCCTTAAATGCGGCTATTGAAGCTGCCCGGGCCGGGGAACACGGCCGGGGTTTCGCGGTGGTAGCCGACGAAGTAGGAAAGCTTGCTGAAGGTTCATCTGTGTCCGTAAAGGAAATTGCACAAATAGTTGTTATGGTTCAAGATAAAGCAAAAGCAACCCGTGAGCAATTAGACAAAAGTACGGCTGTTCTAAAAGAAGGAAATAAAATGATTATCAAAGGATTAGAACAGATGATTCAAAGTTTTTATGAAGCAGTAGCTAAAACAGGAGAAATTACTACCGCTGCTGAAGAAACGGCCGCTGGGGCGCAACAAGCTTCAGCCTTAACCGAAGAGCAAGCAGCTACTACCGAAGAAATAGCCGCGGCCGCAAACGAATTATTATCTTTTGCTGAAGAATTGAATGTTGCTGTATCTACCTTTAAATCTTAAGTTAAGCATTTTAATTTAACTTTACTAAAAATTAAAAACTAAGGACCACGCCGGTTGCGTAAAAGAGAAAATAACAGCAGTAAAATTAATATTCCTCCGAAAACCAGGCCCGTTCTAGCCAAAGAAAAACTTCCATAAATATTAACTTTATATTTAAATAGCAGAGGAGTGGCGATTATTAAGGCGGCTAATAAAATACTTAAAATTAACCGGTTGATCAAAGAACTTATTTTGCGTAAGACATAGTCCTGCTCCTGACGTTGAATTTTTACTTCTAATTCACCACGTTTGGCTATATTAATGATTTGGGTTAAGTCCTGCGGCAGATTAGTGAGTAAACGGTGGTAGGCCAGGAAATTATTTTTAATTATTTTCTTCCAGTTGTCAAGACTTAAACGTTCTCTAAATAACCGTGCTCCTAAAGGACGGGCAATTTCTGCTATCTGAAGGTTAGGGTCGAGTTGTCTTCCAACTCCTTCTACCGTTACCAGTGCTTTTCCCAAAAGAGTAAGTTGACTGGGCAGGTGCATGCGATATTTTAAAGCAAGATGCATGAATTCATTTATGGAATCGGTTAAGTTTATTTCACTTAAGGACCTGGTGTAATATTTTTCCCGTAACTTATCTATGTCATGGTACAACAGGTGCCGGTTTACATAGACCGGTATAACCCCTAACTCGTCAGCCGCCCTTATAATAGCGGCGGTATCCCTTTGAACTAACCCTAAGACAAAATCACTAATTTTGAGCCTGGTTTCATCGTCCAACTTTCCAACAATCCCAAAATCCATAAAAACAATCCGCTCCCCGGGAAGAACGGACAGGTTGCCCGGGTGAGGGTCAGCGTGAAAAAAACCATAAATAAAAATCTGGCGAAAATAAGCGTTAATTAATCTATGGGCGATCAACTGCCTGTTCAGACCCTGACCGGTTATTTCTTCCAGGTTGGTTAATTTAATGCCGTTTACAAATTCCATAGTTAAAATTTGCGGCGTGGTATAAGGCCAGTAAATATCCGGTATATAAACGGTGGGGTCATCACGAAAGTTAGCTCGAAAATTTTGGGCGTGTTGACCTTCCAGAATAAAATTTGTTTCTTCGCTAAGCATATGTTCAAATTCACGTACAATTTCCCGGAAATTATACATATCTTTCCATAAGCCGTATTTATCTATGAGACTAGCTAGGTCGTACAATATTTCAATATCAGTGGCTAATATTTTTTCTATTCCCGGCCTTTTTATTTTTACGGCTACTTCCTGTCCTGTTTTTAAGGTAGCTTTGTGCACTTGACCAATAGAGGCGGCCGCAATAGGCACAGGATTAAACTGGGCGAAAACATTATCATAAGGCCGGCCAAATTCTCTTTCCAGACAATCGGCTACCTGGTCGAAAGGAAAGGATGGCAATTGGTCCTGCAATTTTTGCAATTGCTGAATATACGCCGGTGGTAATAAATCTGCCCGGGTAGAAAGCAATTGACCTAACTTAATGAAAGTAGGCCCTAACTCTTCTAAAGCAAGGAGTAAGCGTTCGGCCGTACTCATCCGTGGTCTTTTACTTTCCTCTTCTTTTTTTTGACGGGCAGGTAAATATTTTGTCAAGTCAAGGATTTGTAATAAATGACCAAGCCCGTGCCGGCTGAAAGTCTGAGCTATTTCACGGTACCGTTTTAAGTGTTTTTTTCGCCTGCGTACATTAAATAATTCCAATGAAAATCCTCCGTTAGAACTGACCCCATTTTTATTTTTCTGGCTCCCTTTTTTATCAGGTCCTGGTATAATTTTTCTGCTTTTCCCTCCGTATAATCACGTAAAGCTATGTCATTTTCATTTTCTTCCATAAAAAATACGGGTTTCCCTTTTTCCAGGGCAAAAGCAACGGCTTCAAGGTTTTTTAAGTTACCGTAACCAAAAGGAATACAGGCCACCAAACAAGCATCTGCTTTTTGAATCATTTCTAGATTAAGGCAATGGCTTGCTTGAGAAACAGGCATAAAGGGAACTTCCTCAATTACGGGTATATCAAGGGTTTTCACTGTTTCCAGGTCAACATCTCCTTTATTTAATACTCCTGCCGTTATAGTGTAACCCTGATTAACTAAAAGTCGCAAAATATTTGTTCCTGCCCCACCTCCACAAATAACGTGAATATGCTTATTTTTTGACCCTGCCCTTTGAGCGGTTAAAATATTACCAGGCAGAAGAGTCAAATAAGGACGACCGGTAAGAGAATGCTTTTCAATTAAAACCTTAGTTTGGTATACTTCCTGGATGTTCTTTTTAATAAGCACTTCTTCCGGTTTCCCTAAAGCATAGATTTTCCCTTGGTGAAGTAAAATTAACTGGTCGCAATATTGGGCGGCTAAATTAAGGTCGTGGAAAACCGCCAGGATAGTTACTTTTTGCTCCTGGTTTAACTTTTGCAAGAGTTCCATAATTTCTAACTGGTGATTTATATCCAAATGGGAAGTAGGTTCATCCAAAAGAAGAACTTCTGGTTCCTGAGTTAAAGCCTGGGCAATAATCACCCGCTGTTTTTCACCTCCACTCAAGGTAGTGACCGGACGGTTAGCTAAAGACAAGGTATTGGTTAACTGCATAGCCTGGTTGCAAATAAAATAATCCCTTTTCCCTTCCGCCTGCCAAAGGCCCAGGTAGGGAGAGCGGCCCATCATTACCACTTCCTTAACCAGAAAAGGAAAGGAGATAACTGTTTCTTGAGGTACTACCGCCATTTGTTGGGCTATTGCCTGGGCCTTTAAGTGATAAATATTTTGTTCGTTTAACCATACCGTACCGCGGTTTGGTTTTAATGCTTTACTAATTGTTTTTAAAAGGGTAGATTTACCGGAACCGTTTGGTCCTATAATTCCGGTAAAAGAACCTCGCCGAATCTTAAAATTTACTTCTTCTAATACTTTAACCGTATCATATTTACAGGTCACGTCACATATTTCTATAACCGCAACGGACATAAAGACTTTTCCGCTCCCTTAAAACCCTACCGTACTTTTCTTTTTTCTTAAAAGGTAAATAAAAAACGGCCCTCCACACAAAGCAGTAATAACACCCACCGGTATTTCCAGGGGGGCTGCCGCCGTTCGGGCTAATGTATCCATTAAAACTAAAAAAATGGCTCCCCCTAAGGCAGAAACCGGTAACAAAATACGATGATCGGGCCCGACTAAAAGACGAAAAATATGGGGGATGATTAAACCTACAAAACCAATGATCCCGCTTACAGACACGGAAGCAGCAACCATTAAAGTGACCGCCCCTAAAAGGATAACTTTTAAAGTTTCAACTTCAACCCCTAAGTGTTGGGCTGCTTCTTCTCCCAGTAACAAGAGGTTAAGTTTTCGCCTGGTCAGGTAAATAGGAATTATGCCCACTAAAAAATAAGGCAATATTACCTTTACGTGACCCCAGCCTCTGTTAGCAAGTCCCCCCATCAGCCAAAAAATTACCGCATGCAGATCTTCCCCGCTAAATACCATTACCAGAGTGACTAAGGCCGAAAAAAAGGCCCCTGCGGCAATTCCGGCGAGCAGCAAATTGCCCATAGGCACTTGTTGGCCTACCCTTGATATATTATAAACGATAAAAATAGTAATTATGGCCCCAATAAACGCCATGGCCGGAAGGGTATATGAACCAAACAGACTGCTGCCTACCCCCAAAAGGATAGCCAGGGTAGCTCCCAAGGCGGCCCCGGAAGATATTCCCAAAATATAAGGGTCCGCCAGAGGATTTTTTAAAAGACCCTGCAAAACCACCCCTGCGCTGGCCAACGCCGCCCCAATCAGGGCAGCTAAAATAAGCCGGGGTAAACGCACGGCAAAGATAATCGTTTCAAAAGTTGAGGACCACTTTTCCTCAGGCTTAAAAAAAGTTAAACCCAGGATTTTTTTAGCCAGAATTAAAAATACATTTAAAATTGACCCTGGGGCAGGACCAATGGTAAGACAAGCCATAATAATTAAAAAAAGAAGAAGCAAAAGAGCTATAAAAATTAACCGCCATTTTAAAATTTGACCCAATGATATAACGTTCCTTTCAGGCACAGAGGCACAAAGGCATCAGGGCAGACACGCAGGTCTACCCCTACTTAAAAATATCCGGATGAATCATGCCGGCTAAAGTCTTTAAACCTTCTCCCAAACGGGGACCGGGACGCAAGACAATATTTTCATTGGACAAATAATAAACCCGGTTATTTTTCACGGCTGATATATTTTGCCAGTTAGGACGCTTTTTAACCTGCTCTATCATCTGCTTTGAACCGTGCATGCGAACAAAGATAATTACCTCGGGATTCTGAGCTAAAATTTGTTCTGTATTATAGGTTAGCCATTCTTGCTTTAAACTGCCCGAAATATTTTTCCCGCCTGCCGCCGTGAGCAAATCATGAATATAGCTTTTCCCGCCTATTGTGGTAAGGGGATCTTGGTATAGCTCAAAAAACACCCGCGACTTTTTATCTTCCGGTAAGTTTTTTACCTTTGCCTCGACCTCATTAATTTGTTTGGTTAGGCTTTCTACTAGGTTTTGGGCCTTTTCGTTTGCCCCGGTTGCTTTTCCGACCAACAATATTTTTTCCAGTACCTGTTCTATGCTTTTTGGTTCCAAGGCAATAACTGGAATATTAAGCTCCTCAAGACGGTGAATAAGTTCCTTATGAATACTGCCGGCTAAAACCAAATCAGGTTTTGCGTTTACAATCAGTTCTAAGCCAGGGTCAGCAAAACCTCCTACCTTAGGTTTTTTTAAAGCCTCAAGTGGGTAGTCACAATATTTTGTTACCCCTACAATTTGCTTGTCCAATCCCAGGGCAAAAAGAATTTCCGTATTTGAAGGAGACAGGGAAACAATACGTTCAGGTTTTTTAGTAATTTGTACTTTGCGCCCCAAATCGTCTTGAACAGTTAAAGGAAATTGAAGACTTTCTTTCCCGGGTGAAACTGTGGCCTCTTTTTTACTGCACCCGCTCCAAAAAAAGATGCCAAGCAAAAAAGTAATAATTAATAGGGCGGAACAAATAATTTTAGGGTACTTTGGCATAAATTCCTCCTTTATTTCGTTTAATTTTTAACTAATTTTACTGAAATTATAGGTAGTTGTCTAGCAAAACCTTTATTTTATCATTACCCTAAACCTATGTTTACAAAACACCTGTATAGTAATATAATTTTATAAAAAAGGAAGGTAAAATATATGTCCCCATTAACTGAAAGGGAGCAGCAAATACTGGATTTTATAATAAGAGTAGTTGATGAGAAAGGCTACCCACCATCCATAAGGGAAATTGGTCAGGCAGTAGGTTTAAATTCGACGGCCACAGTTCATAGTTACTTAAAAAGACTGGAAAATAAAAGCTGTTTGCGTCGCGACCCGGAAAAACCAAGGGCTATAAAAGTTTTAGGCAAGTTAAAAAAACCGGGTTTCACGCTTGTGCCGGTGCTGGGCCGAATAGCCGCCGGAACACCAATCCTGGCGGTAGAAAATGAAGAGGATATTCTTGTTCTATCGTCGGAGCTAATTGGCCACGGTGATTTCTTTGCTTTAAGGGTACGAGGCAACAGTATGATTGAAGCGGGTATTTTCGACGGTGACCTGGTAGTGGTACGAAGACAGCCCACCGCCGAAAATGGAGACATTGTAGCGGTTCTTCTTGAAGACGAAGCTACCGTAAAACGTTTTTATAAAGAAAATAGTCACATTCGGCTTCAACCGGAAAACAAAACCATGGAGCCAATCTTGGTTAAAGAAGCCAATATTTTGGGAAAGGTAGTATCGCTAGTTAGGAGCTACTAAAAAAAATACAGCAAACAAAACTCATCGTTACGTCCCATTTGTTTTACTGCCTGGACATAGCATTTTTCTTCAGGCAATAAGGTTTTTAACCATTCTTGCCATAGCTGAGGACAACCCAGGCAGGCCTGGTCATAGCGGGGCAGGTTAGCCCGGCGGCAGTTTTCTAAAATAGGACAAAAAGTTACTTTAATTGTAGTGCTATGGTTTACAATTTCTATTTCGTGTTGGGAACTTATATTTAAAACTTCCCGGCAATAATAAATAATTATCCTTATAGCCTCTTCAAAATTGTCAGCCCTTTTTTTGTTTAAAGCTTCTAGCAATGAGCGCATTTCTATCCGGGCAAAAGCAAGCCTGACCCTTGTATTTAACTTTAACCCGTACTCAAGACCAAATTCTTCCACTACCTTAAGAAACCACTGTCCGTCCCAGGCTAGCATAAGCTTACTTAACAGTTCACTTTTTGTTGTTTCCGGAAGGCCATTGTTTTTAAGTACCATTTTTTACCACCTTTTAAAGTTTTATTTTTTAATACTTTAATATTATATTTAAATATAGAAATTTTTTTAAGCGTAAATTTATTTATAGCTTTAATTCTTTGGATAAATGGAATAAAATAATATAATATAGAAAATAGGGAAAAAGAAAGGAGTGAAAAAATTATGTTAATTGTATTTGGTGGTACCTGTCCCCATCCTCCAATTATGATTCCGGAAATAGGCCGTGAGGAAGCAAACGTAGTAAAAAAATCACAACAGGCCATGCTAAAGCTAGCCCAGGAACTTAAAGAAAGCAACGCTGAAACGCTGGTTATGATTTCGCCCCACGCTCCGGTCTTTCGTGATGGCATTGCGTTAAATTTTGCGCCGCGCCTCAAAGGCAACCTGACGGGATTTAGAGCTCCCCAGCTAAGTTTTGATTTAGCCAATGATTTACTTATGGCGCAAGAGATTAAAAAACAGGCTGGTGATTTAAATATAGAGGTAGTTCCGATAGAAAGGACGGAGCACCGGTACGGCTTCAGCCCGGAATTAGACCATGGCCTGATGGTCCCCCTGTATTTTTTACAAAAAGGCGGGATTAAATTACCCCTGGTAGCTATATCCATGGGCTTATATCCTTTCCCCCAACTTTATGCTTTTGGGGTGGCCATTCAAAAGGCCGCGGTAAATTTAAAAAAGAAAGTGGCTGTTTTAGCTAGTGGTGATTTATCCCACCGTCTTTTGCCAGATGCTCCTGCCGGTTATGAGCCGCGCGGTAAGGAGTTTGATCAAAAAATAATCCAGTTAATAAGTGAGGCTAACGTAAAAGGAATTATTAATTTGGACCGGGAACTGATTGAACGGGCAGGAGAATGTGGTTTACGCCCTATAATCATGATGCTGGGCGCATTTGACGGCTTTGATCTTAAGCCGGCCGTTTTATCTTATGAAGGTCCTTTTGGGGTAGGTTACATGGTGGCGGCCATAAAACCAGGGAAACAAAACCCGGAGAGACAATTACCAGCGGAACAACAAGAAAGCTCCAGCTTTTTAGTTCAGTTGGCCCGGCAGACTTTGGAAAACTATTATCATGGTAAACAAAAAACATACCCCACAGAAAACATTCCACCAGAATTTGCTAAAAAGGCCGGTGTTTTTGTTTCGCTAAAGAAACACGGCAACTTAATGGGCTGTATTG
The DNA here is from genome assembly GCA_000681355.2 of Peptococcaceae bacterium SCADC1_2_3. Lineage (GTDB taxonomy): Bacteria > Bacillota > Desulfotomaculia > Desulfotomaculales > Nap2-2B > SCADC1-2-3. The sequence goes on along the minus strand of JJNX02000031.1, from coordinate 9,230 downwards.
GAACTATTATTCCCCAGTGTAAAAATATTGTAGAAGAGGTAGCTAATAACGCCATTAGTTCCGCCATAAGAGACCCACGGTTTTACCCGGTAGAAATAGAAGAGTTGGATGAATTAGAAATTTCCGTAGACGTTTTAACTGAGCCGGAGCCGATAGAAAGCCCTGAGGAGTTAGATCCCAAAAGATACGGAGTAATTGTGCGTTCAGGCGGCCGTTCCGGCTTATTACTTCCTGACTTAGAAGGAATTGATACCCCTGCCCAACAGGTGGCCATAGCCCGCCAAAAAGCAGGAATCGGACCTAACGAACCCGTAAAATTAGAACGTTTTGAAGTCATAAGGTATAAGTAACATATTTCTAAAGGTGAGGATTTAAACCATGAAAGAAGCCTTATTTTACGAAAAAACCGGTGCTGATCGCCTCCAGTGCCGTCTATGCCCCAAGATGTGCCGGATCAAAGAGGGAGGGACAGGTTTTTGCCGCGTCCGCCAGCATAGAAAGGGGGTTTTGTATACTACCAATTACGGGAAATACGCGTCCGCTAACCTGGATCCGGTTGAAAAAAAACCTTTGTATCATTTTTGTCCCGGAGCTCATATTTTTTCTTTAGGTACCAAAGGTTGCAACTTACGGTGTAGTTTTTGTCAGAATTGGAACATTGCTCATGGGGACCCTTGCTTATACCATCTAAAACCTTCCGAAGCAGTAAAAAAAGCCTTGGATTATAAAGAAAAAGGAGATAACTGTATTGGGCTGGCGTATACTTATTCCGAGCCGGCTGTTTGGTATGAGTATATTTATGATACGGCTCATTTAGCCAGGCAGGCCGGCTTAAAAAATGTCCTGGTGACCAATGGTTTTATTAATGAAGAACCCTTAAAACAACTCCTGCCGTATATTGACGCCCTAAATATTGATTTGAAAAGCTTTAATGACGAATATTATCTTAAAGAATGCAAGGGACATTTGGCTCCTGTACTACGGGCCATAGAAATTTCTTCCCGGCAAAGTCATTTAGAAATTACTACTTTACTACTGCCGGGCTTAAACGATTCACCCGACGAAATCAATCAGTTGGCAGCCTGGATTGCCGATCTGAACAAAGAAATACCCTTACACTTTTCCCGTTACTTTCCAAGTTTTGAAAAAGACTTACCCCCAACACCACTGGATACCTTACGTTCAGCCCATAAAATAGCCCGGGAAAAATTGGATTATGTATATATTGGTAATGCCCCCCAAATAACCGTCGGCAACAATACCGATTGTCCTCAATGCGGTCAGACCGTAATTCAACGTTCGGGATACGCCGTAAAAATAGTTGCTCTTAAGGAAAATAAATGTCTTTACTGTGGTTACCCTATTTCCATTACCTGCTAAAATTTGACTTAACTATCATATTGCTTAAGATAGGCTTTCCAGTTTAAGGTTTGTTTTGCCCCGTAAATAAGTCTGCTTAGATGATTAAAGGAAAGATTACGGTTAAGTAACTTTTGGAAAAATATTTGCATACTGCCGAACAAGTGTTCCGGTTTACGGTAAGCCTGCTTATATAGATTAGTAAATTGATGGTAAAATTCCTGGAGAGGTAAATTGGTAGGAAGCACGGCGTGTAAAAGATCAAAAAATTCATAATTTACGGTGGTTAAACGACTTTTTAGTTGGGAAAACAACTCTGTGCCCGGCAAGGGCGTAAGCACGCTAAAATAAGGTTGCTTAATCCGCAAGCGTTTTATGTAAACTAGAAGTTTTTGAAATTCTTTTGCGGTAAAGCCGGGGTCTACAATAAAAGAAGCGTACACACCGATACCCAATGACTTAAGAAATTTAAAAGCATTTTCATTATTTTCCACGCTGTTATGTTTGTTTACCTGCTTTAAACCTTCTTCATCAATCTTTTCAAAGCCAATGAATAAGTGGTCTAAGCCGGCTTCTTTCCATTGCCTGACCACGTCAGGATGGTTAACTATGGTGTCACTGCGGGCCTGAAAGATATAGTTTTTACGGTGCAAGCCCTGTTTTCTAATCAGGTGGGCTATTTCACCGGCTCTTTGTATATCCGCTAAAAAATTATCATCCGTAAAAAATATTTCATTTGCTTTTAACCTCGATATTTCTTCAACCACCCGTAAAGGGCTCATGGTGCGCACTTTACCCTGGTGAAACCGCCAGACACTGCAAAAATTACACCGGTAAGGGCAGCCCCGTGATGTTTCCACGGCGGCCACAGGACGGCGAAAACCTAGATAATATTTTTGTTGGTAGTCTCCGGTTAACAGGCGGTCAGGCAGCGGTACATCATCTAATTTGGCCAAAGGAGCGCGGTTTTTAGTAATAAACTGACCTTCGGGTAAGTTTAAAACTAATCCGGCAACGTATGTTAAATCCTGGTTGCCTTCTAAGGCCGCCAACATTTCCGGGGTGGTTGTTTCACCTTCCCCGGTTACAATTGCGTTGATAGAGGGGTGAAAAAAATCTTTCGGGCACAATGAAGCGTGGTGCCCGCCCACAAAGGTAAAGGTTGCCGGAGTTATTTCTTTAATGACCTGGGCTATATTTAATACGGTATAAACATCTACGGTAAAAGAACAACTGAGCCCTACCGCCTGCGGCCGGAAAGCCGCCATAATATTGGCCGGTGAGGTCTCATCCAGCATATCCCATAAACTAACCTGATGTTCTTTTAAAGCTGCACCAACAATTTCCAAACCTAAGGGTTCGGTGCAAAAAACGCTTTTAAAGCCAAGACCGTCTCTAGGCCTGGGTTGGATTAACAATACCCGCAAACTTGTCCACCTCCCATTAGCATTAGCTTAATGTTATTACATTACCATATTAAATGTTTCTGATGCAACATATTTTTGTAACTACTCAGGTTCATAGGGGCAAAGGCACACAGGCACAAAGTGTTTTTGACTATTTGCTGCTTAACTTTCTGATTAAACTGCTAAGCATTCGTTCTATTCAGGTGGATAGCCTGTAGGCAGTTAGGCTGTAGGAGAAAATTATGCGCGACTAATAGCCTATAGCCTATAGCCTAAACAACCTGTTTTTATTTCCCTTTGGACCTCTGTGCCTTTGCCCCTCTGTGTCTACCTGAATAGTTACTATGTTTACTTAATATTGTAAATTAATTTTCTTTAACTATAATAACATGAAATATTTATATATTCAAAATCATAAAACAATTATCCTTCTTTTTGGTCTAAAATATTTTTATAATTTCATAAGTGGTTGTTCTTTGGGCTGGTTTAAACCCGGCTTTTTGAATGGAATGGATAATTTCGGCCGGGGATACGCGGCTAATGGTTACTCCGGCCGCCCGTACTACATTTTCTTCCAGCATGGTACTTCCAAAGTCGTCCGCGCCAAAAAAAAGGGCTACTTGAGCAACTTTTATTCCCTGGGTTACCCAGGAAACCTGTAAATGAGGAATGTTGTCCAGCATTAACCTGGCTAAAGCTAAAGTACGCAAGTAATCAACGCCGGTACCCATTTTAGCCGCCGGAGCCCGGTCATTACGACCGGTGGGAGGCTGGTAGGTCCAGGGAATAAAGGCCGTAAACCCTCCTGTTTCGTCCTGTAATTCCCGCACTTTTACCAGGTGTGAAACACGTTCCGCGAAAGTTTCTACATGACCAAACATCATAGTGGCGGTGGTTTTCATGCCTAAAGCGTGAGCCTGCCGCATGGTTTCCAACCATTCCCCGGCGGTTATTTTACGGGGGCTAATTTCTTGGCGGACACGATCAACCAAAATTTCTGCTCCCCCGCCCGGCAGGGTATCCAGCCCGGCTTTACGCAGGGCAACTAAAACCTCCCGAACAGATAGACCTTCCTTACGGGCAAGATGGATAATTTCTGGGGGGGAAAAAGAATGTAGGTGAATATTAAAATTTTCTTTTATAAATTTAAGTAAATCCAAGTAATAATCCAGACCTAAATGGGGGTGCAGCCCTCCCTGTAAAAGTAAACTGGTACCCCCGGCTCCTATTGTTTCCTTGATTTTTTGGACCAGCTCTTCTTTATCTATTACGTAAGCGTCTTTATCGTCCGTTTGGCGCCAAAAAGCACAAAAATGGCACTGGCACCAGCAAACGTTGGTATAATTAATATTTCGGTCAATAGTAAAGGTAACTGTTTTTGGGGGGTGTAAACGTTGGCGCACCAAATTAGCTGCTTGTCCCAGGGCTAACAAATCAGCTTCTTCTAATATTTCTATTCCTTCCTGGGTACTAAGTCGTTCGCCGTTAATTGCTTTTTCTAAAAGAATGGTATGATTACGCGTTTTCTTCACCCCACACGTCTAGCATGACCCGTTCCTCAATTAATCCGCTTTTGTAAGCGTAATCGTAAAAGGTTAACAAGGCCCGGCGGTAGTCAGGGCCAAATTCGTGCTTGATAATGGTGAAGTAATCTTCCAGCACCGGCAACGGCAAACCGGTGCGTTGCTGAGCCTTAACAATTAAAGTGGGTACATTGGCCCAACCTATTTTTTTAGCGGCGCAAAGCAGTCTGGCAATATTTTCCGTTTCTTCGGGAAAGTTTTGGGTAAAATGCTTTTGGATGATCCATAAGGCATAGACCATTTTTTCTCCGGTAAATTCCTTCCAGGCTTCACCCAAATCAGTAACTATAACCGGCCAGCCCTCATCTTTTACCTGCTGGTGGGCCCGCATGGCGTCATCGCCAATTAAAAGGGCTCCCTCGGCCAAGGCCAGCATTGCCGGTAAGTCTGGGGGAGCGGGTTGGATTTCTACCTGTACATGGTAATAATGTTCCAGTAAGATTTGAAGAAGCGCTACCGAAGTAGCCGAAGCGGCAGTCACCAGCACTTTTTTTTCCTCCAGTTCCATTACCGGAAGTTTACTAAAAAATAAAATACTGGCCACCCGTCCGTCGGCACTTATGGATAAGTCCGGTAAAATAACCCCCTTTTCCGGGTGGCGGGCGTATTCAATGGAAGACAAAGGAGCCAAATCAATTTCATTGGCCAAAAACATTTGGTTTAACTGGGCCGGTGTGCCTTTGATTAGTTCCACCTCTAAAGGTAAAAGTTCTTCTTCTATAGCGTGATAAATCGGTAAGCAGTTTAAGTAGTTTATCTGACCCAGGAGCAGCTTACGCATTTAAAAGCCTCCTTTTTAAGTCGCCGGTCGTCGCATACCAGTCGTCGGATATCAGGTTACCGGAAAATTATTCCCTGACGACCGATGTCCGATGACTGACGGCCGAATATAACGTATCCCTTTCCACCGGCACACGTCCGGCGGATTTAATTAAGTTAATTATTTCCTTTTCGGGCAGGTATTGTGCTGTTTGGGCCCCTGCCTCATGCGCAATCTTTTCCTCCCTCACCGTCCCATCTAAATCATCCACCCCAAAAGAAAGAGCTACTTGAGCTAACTTTGGGCCTAGCATAATCCAAAAAGCTTTTATGTGGTCGAAATTATCCAGCATTAACCTGGCTACGGCTAGTGTTTTTAAATCATCGTAACCGGTTGGAGCGGACAAATCCATAGTCTTTTTAAGTTGCGTATTTTGGGGGTGAAAAGGCAGGGGAATAAAAGCTAAAAAGCCCCCGGTTAAATCTTGTAATTCCCTTAACCGGATTAAGTGCTCTACTCTTTCCGTAATGGTTTCCACGTGGCCGTATAGCATAGTAGCGTTAGTCCGCACTCCTAAACGGTGTGCGGCCGCGTGAATTTCTAACCAGCGCTGGCCGCTAATTTTACGGGGGCAAATAAGTGAGCGTACCCGGGGCGAAAATATTTCCGCCCCCCCGCCTGGTAAAGAATCAAGACCGGCCTCCATTAGCACTTTAAGTACCTCACGTATGGTAAGGTGATTGATTTGGGCCAGAAAATCTATTTCCACGGCCGTAAAGGCCTGAATTACGGCTTCTGGCAGGGCACTTCGCCCGCAGCGGAGCATTTGCACGTAGTAATCTAAAGGTAGGGCCGGGTTTAAACCACCCACAATATGGAGCTCTTTAATTCCTTTATTTCGGCAGGCCAGGACTTTAGCTTCAATTTCGGCTAAAGTTAAAGTATAGGCGCCTGGGTCGGTTGATTTTCGCCCAAAGGCACAAAGCGGGCACAAATTAAGGCAAACATTGGTATGATTTATATGCTGGTTTACAATATAATAAGCTTTATCTTCGTTTTTGCGCTGTCTGACCAGATCAGCCAGATACCCCAGAGTTAATAAATCTTGTGTTTGGTAAAGCCGTACGCCCGAAGCCAAATCAAGGCGCTGGCCTGTTTTAACTTTTTTAGCAATATCCTCAATTTCACTCTGGACAAACAATATTTCCATTCTCATTCACACCCCCTAAAAATGAACGTCTAACAAGGTAAAAATAAAAAGGACCATGCTTAAAAGTCCGTTTAAATTAAAAAAGGCCACCTCTGCCCGGGATAGATCAGCCGGGGAAACTAAAAGGTGTTGTTTAAGGACTAAAAAAGCGGCTATAGCCAGACCAATTAAATAAAAGAGACCCATTTTTCCCGTAAAGGCCACCAGAATGAAAAAAATCAAGGCCACCAGGTGGAATAAAGTGGATATAGTCAAGGCCGTCTTTAGGCCAAAGCGTACCGGAATAGAATGAAGCCCGGCGCTTAAATCAAAATTGTAGTCTTCGCAGGCGTAAATAATATCAAAACCGGCCACCCAAAAAACAACTCCCAGGCATAATAGTACGGGCGTAAGGGCAATATTATCGGTCAGGGCAATCCAGGCTCCTAAAGGAGCACAACCTAAAGCCAAACCTAAAAAAAGATGGCTGGTCCAGGTAAATCTTTTGGTATAAGGATAAAAAACTAAAATAGCCACCGCCAGTGGGGACAGCTTTAAGGCCAGCGGGCTTAGTTGCCAGGCAGACAGGAGCAGAAGAACCAAAGATAAAAAAGCGTAAAAACGAACCTCGTTAACCGCTAAAATTCCTTTGGGTAAAGCCCGATTAACGGTACGCGGATTTAAAGCATCAATATGCCGGTCAATAAGCCGGTTTAAAGACATAGCCGCCGTGCGGGCTCCTACCATAGCGGCCGTAATCCAAAATAAGCTTAAAACCGCCGGAATTTGCTTTTGGACTAACAAAGCGCCCATATAAGCAAAAGGCAGGGCAAAAATAGTGTGCTCAAACTTAATCATCGCTAAAAAAATTCTTACCTTGTCACCTGGAAAGGCCAATTCCCTAGAAGCCATATTCAGCCCATCTTTCGCCCACTAATTTTTTAATCGTAGGGGCCATTTGGATATCCGGAGGCCACTCGCGCATATGTCCTTCGCCCGGACCTTTCCGGGTAGCGTCAATACCCATTTTTCCGCCAAAATAAGGCAAAGGTGAAGCGTGGTCCAGGGCGTCTAAGGGCCCCTCTACAATTACCACGTCCCGCTTAGGGTCAATATTGTTAAAGACCCGCCACCCCACTTCAGACAAATTTTGTACGTCAACGTCACTATCTACCACAATAATTAACTTTACCAGCATCATTAAGCCCATTCCCCATAAAGCGTACATTACTTTTTTAGCCTGACCGGGGTAACTTTTTTTAATGGACACAAGCACACAGTTATGGAAAACCCCTTCAAAAGGCATATTTAAATCTATCACTTCGGGTAATTGTAATTTAATTAAAGGTAAAAAAATACGCTCGGTGGCCTTACCCATAAAAGCATCTTCCATTGGCGGCCGGCCAACAACGGTAGCCGGGTAAATGGGATTTTTACGCCTGGTAACGCAGGTTAAGTGAAATACCGGATAATAGTCAGCCAAAGAATAATACCCGGTATGATCACCAAAGGGACCTTCCAACCTGGTTTCTTTTGGGTCCACGTAGCCTTCTAAAATAATTTCCGCCTGGGCCGGCACCTCCAAGTCTATCGTTTCACAACGTACAAGTTCCACCGCCTCGGCCCGCAGCAGAGAAGCAAAAAGCATTTCGTCAAATCCGGGAGGTAAAGGGGCAGTGGCCGCGTATATAATAGCCGGATCTGCTCCCAGGGCTACCGCTACCGGCAATGGTTTATCTGTTTTACGGTGGTGGGCGGCCCCGTCCTTATGAATATGCCAGTGCATCCCGGTGGTGCAATCGTCAAAAACTTGCATCCGGTACATCCCCACGTTGCGTTGCTTTGTTACCGTGTCTTTAGTAAAAACTAAAGGTAAAGTAATAAAAGGACCTTTATCCTCAGGCCAGCATTTTAAAATAGGAAACTCCTTTAGCGAAGGACTATCCTTAATAATTACTTCTTTACAGGGACCGTCCTTTACTACCTTGGGAAATAAGGAAGCTAAGTGCGCCAGCTGCGGCAAGGCCTTGAGCTTATCTAAAAAGGTGAGTGGTTGTCCGGCCCTTTGAAAAAGGTGAACTAATTTTGGGCCGATTTCATCAAGCGTGGCAACTTCCAGAGCTAGCTTTACCCGCTCTAAAGAACCAAAAAGATTGGTTACCACCGGAATCTGGTAGCCTTTTACCTTTTCAAAAAAAAGGGCCGGGCCGCCAGCCTTACAAACCCGATCGGTGATTTCTGTAATTTCCAGTTCTGCTTCAACATCGGTGGTTATTCTTTTTAATAACTCCCTTTTTTCTAAAAGAGAGATAAAGGCCCGTAAGTCCCGGTATGCCATTTGCTGCTCACCTCTTTCTCTTTAAATTATTATTTTTTGGTAAGTATTCAATAAAACCGTCCCTTTAGGGATAACGCCATCCTTTCATGGGCAGACTGAATAATTACATTATTTGTAACATATTTACCGGCCGGAAAAATATCCTCTGACGTCCGATGTCCGACTACTGACTACTGACTACTGACTACTTATCCGGTACAGTTCCTACGTGTACCGTTACAATTCCTCCGGTAATTTCATAATAAGTTACCCCGGTTAAGCCAACATCCTTAAAAATATTACTAATTTCTTTTTGGTGGGGAAAATTTTTTAAAGAAGCAGGTAAATAACTATACGGTCCCTTTACGCCGCTGGCTAGATACCCTAAAATAGGTACTAAAAAATTAAAGTAAAAAAAGTAAGCCTGCTTAAAACCCACTTTATTTGGACGAGATAATTCCAGCGAAACCACTTTGCCGCCAGGCCTTACCACCCGGCAAGTGTTATTTTGGCCGCCCGTTTGTTTAAAAAAAAAATAAATAGCAGGTATTTTCTTTAGACTGTACCATCCAGTATATTTATTTAGGCTTATGTTTGCATCAAAAAATTAATGAAA
>JJNX02000030.1 GCA_000681355.2 Peptococcaceae bacterium SCADC1_2_3 | reverse complement strand
ATTTCCCGAACTTACGCACCAGGAGATGGAGCAATTTCTTCAGTCAGAAAATAGAATTCAACCACCACTAACAGGCAACTGTATTAATACCTACCAGATGTAAGCCAGAAATAAGAGGTTGATGTTTACTGTTGGTTCCTTCTTGATTAAAATTTTTCTTGGCTTCTTGCACCGCCTCATCTAAAAATATTTCCACTTCTTCTTCATCCCGCCCTATAAACTTTTGCTGAATTTTTTCTACGCCCTTGAAGAAAATATCTTTCCTCTTTTCCCATTGTTGCAGCTTCCACATAGGAACAATTGCTACCAAAGGTTTACCATCTCTTTCAATGATGTATTGATCATCCCTTAAATAAACTTCATTCATAACGCTACCCAAATTTTGCCTGACTTTAACCGCAGATATTTTCTTTAGCCTTATCTTTCGACCTCCTATGATCAATTCGATCAATACAATCATAACATCAATAACCGGAAAAAATCAAGATGCAAAGAGACTGTGGATGCTGTCAAAAAATTTATTTTTCTTTTGGCCAGCCTATGATAAAATAATAGCAAAAAGGAACAAATATGGTTTTGGGGTTGCAAAGATTATGCGGCGGGAAAATAAACTCTTGCTTTCAAAAAAACAAAAAGAACTGATTATCGCCCGCCTAACCAGGTTAATGGAAGAAATACCAGAAATCGTTTTTGCTTTTCTCCATGGCTCCTTTATAGACGAGGGTCCGTTCAGAGATCTTGACCTGGCGGTGTACGTTGACCCTTCCTGCCCGGCAGCCGGGGATCAAACATTGGAGTACGAGTTAAAAACGGAAATGCTCTTGGAAGAAACTGCCGGTTTTCCGGTTGACGTCCGGGTTTTAAACCGGGCTCCCGTACCGTTCCGTTACAACGTGTTAAAAAACGGGCGCCTGCTTTTTTGCCGGGATGAAGAGCTTTACGCCGATTTTCTATCCCATACCCTGGTTTCTTATTTTGATTTTGCCCCTTACCGCAAACGTTACTTAAAAGAGGTGCTGGGCCTTGAAATTTAACGGCGATAGAATGCAGTCCATCCTGTCTGAATACTTGCAGGCGGTAAAAAGACTGGAAGAACTTGCTGCCCTAAAAGAGGAGGAATTCCTGACCGACCCCCACAAAATAGCCAGCGCCAAGTACCACCTGGTAATTTGTATCGAAGCGGCAATCGACCTGGGCAACCACTTGATTGCCAGAAATCGGTTGCGCGTACCGGAAGGCTATGCCGACACTTTCCGGATCCTGGGTGAAAACGGTCTTTTTACCCAGGATTTTGTAGTTAGACTAACCACCATGGCCGGTTTTCGAAACAGACTGGTGCATCGTTACTGGGATGTAGACAATAAAAAGGTTTTTATTATTCTGCAAGAAAATTTACCTGATTTACACCAGTTTATCAATGAACTAAAGGCTCGCCTCCCGACTATCATTTAACGATTGGCCCGAAGTTAGTAAATGGTGAGGAAGTACTGGTCCAGGTCAGGAATTTGCGAAAGTACAAATATGCAAAAAAGGAGTTTCGTTATGCATATTCTTATTACCGGGGGAGCAGGATATATTGGCAGCCACACGGTAAAGAAACTGGTTAAAACAGGACACCAGGTTACGGTGCTGGACAACTTAAGCAAAGGATGGCGGGCCGCGGTTACCAATGCCAGGCTAGTTGAAGGGGAGCTTGCCAACCAAAGGCTGCTTTGCGAATTGCTTCAGGCCGAAAAAATTAACGCCGTTATGCATTTTGCCGCCAGCAGCCTGGTTGGCGAATCCATGCAGTGTCCGGCAGATTATTACGCTAATAATGTTACCGGCAGCCTAATTTTGCTGGAGGCCATGCGGGAAGTTGGCGTACCTTATTTTGTTTTTTCCTCAACGGCAGCCGTTTATGGTGAACTAGTAGAGATACCCATTCCTGAAGACCACCCTACAATACCAACTAACCCTTACGGCGCTACCAAACTGGCCCTAGAAGAAGCTCTTCCCTGGTATTATCAGGCTTATGGTTTAAGATATATTTCCCTGCGGTATTTTAACGCCGCCGGAGCCGACCCGGAAGGAGAACTGGGAGAAGATCACGACCCGGAAACCCACCTCATCCCGCTGGTTTTAAAAACCGCTTTAGGACAAGCAGCGGAAGTAAAAATATTTGGCCGTGATTACCCTACCCCGGACGGAACCTGCGTAAGGGATTACATTCACGTTACCGACTTGGCCCAGGCGCATATTCTGGCCTTGGAAGCGCTAGCCGGGGGAGTAGTTCCCTCCATTTACAACCTGGGCAACGGTAATGGGTATTCAGTACTGGAAGTTGTTCAGACAGCAGAAAAAGTGGTGGGCAAACTTTTGCCTAAAGCATTTACCAAACGACGGGCCGGTGACCCAGCCATACTGGTGGCCAGCGCGGAAAGAATTAAAAGGGAACTTCACTGGAAGCCTTGCTACAGTGACCTGCAAACAATTATCGAAACTGCCTGGCGGTGGCACCAGAAAAACCCGCTTGGTTACGCTAAATATTAATATATTAGCATTTACTGTAAATGCTACTAATTATCCCCATAGAGGCTCTGTATACCAATTGCTGGTATTAAGGATCGGGGCTTTAGCGAAAGTGTGATATAATAATATTATACTTAAGAGAAAAGAGGTGGGTGGTTAGAGTGAACGCAACACCAATTAAAGAGGAAATTTTGTGGGAGATTGATCATTTACCACTTCATTCTCAAAAACTTGTCCTTGATTTTGCCCGGGCGCTGAGATCTACTTTTAACCAAGGGGTTTCTGGCAGGGAGTTACTTCGTTTTGCTGGAACTTTGCCGCCTGGAGAAGGAGAACTGATGAACCAGGCTATAGAGGATGCATGTGAACGGGTAGAGCAAGATGAGTGGTAAATTTCTCCTGGACACGAATATCATTATTGCCCTTTTTACGGGAGACGCTTCCATCCAGAAAAACTTAGCGTTGGCAAGTAAAGTATTTATACCTGTTATTGTTTTGGGGGAATTGTACTATGGTGCCCGCAAGTCCGGCCAGATGGAGAAAAACTTGGCGCGGATAGAGGAATTTGAGGCCAGTATCTCGGTAATAACTTGCGATACAAGTACGGCGCGTGTATATGGCTTGATCAAAGACCAATTACGAAAGAAAGGACGACCAATTCCAGAGAATGACATCTGGGTTGCGGCCGTTGCACGGCAGAAAGGCCTTGTTTTAGTAACTCGCGATGCTCATTTTTTCGAAATCGAAAACTTGAAAATCGAAAACTGGTAACCGGAGATTTTACTTTGTTGTTTATAGAAAATGCTAGTATTACCAAGAATAGCAAGCGTCCCGTAATTCTGTACGTAATAACCCAAGGGGTTTTAGGGGGAGCGCAAAACCATGTTTTTCATTTAGCCACGGGTCTTCAAGGTAAAATAGAGGCGCACGTCGCTATGGGTGAGCAAGGCCCCTTGGGAGAAAATTTAAAAGAAAAGGGGATTAGCGTATACTATCTTCCTTCCTTAATAAGGTCTATATCCCCCCTTAAAGATGCTCGTTGTTTGAGAGAACTAATTAACTTAATAAAAAAAATAAAACCTGATTTAATAACTACCCATTCAAGCAAAGCAGGTATAACAGGACGTTTGGCCGCGCGTCTAACTGGTGTTCCGGCCACCTTCACCGCCCACGGCTGGGCTTTTACGGAAGGAGTAGCCGGGCCGAAAAAAAAACTTTATGTTTGGGCCGAGCAAATTGCGGCCCGGTGGGCCAAAAAGATAATTTGCGTTTCTGAATACGACCGGCAACTGGCCCTTAGGTTAGGGGTGGGCCGCCCCGCTCAGTTAATTACCATTCATAACGGAATACCTGTAACTACCGCTAAATATTTTGCCCAACCAGGAATTAGTAAAACAGTACGCTTAATTATGGTGGCGCGTTTTTCCCCGCCAAAAGATTATAAATTACTTTTAGAAGCTTTAAGCCGGGTGAAGGGAAATGCATGGGAGGCCTTATTTATTGGCGACGGACCACACTTAAATCGGAGCAAGGAGTACGCGCAAAAACTTGGCTTAACGGAAAAGGTTAAATTTTTAGGTTCTCGCCCAGATGTAGCCGGGTTACTAGCTAAGGCCCATATTTTTGTGCTTACTTCTAATTGGGAGGGTTTTCCTTTAACCATCCTGGAAGCGATGCGGGCAGGTTTACCGGTGGTGGCCTCCCATGTGGGCGGAGTAAAAGAATCTATCGTAGATGAACAAACAGGGTTCCTTGTTCCCCGGGGCAACGCTGAGGTTTTAAAAGAACGCCTGCAAACACTAATTGATAACCCGGACTTACGGGTTCAAATGGGCCAAAGGGGGCAGGAAAGGTTTAGAAATAATTTTACTTTAACTCCTATGTTGGAAAAAACCTGGCGTGTTTACCAAGAAATATTAACGCTCCAAGAGACTGTCGAAAAAAATAAAAATTTGGGGCATGAATTATGATAAAATTATTTAGGATTTTCATAAGGTAAACATTAAATTTTTTAGGGGTAAAAGATATTGCCTTTTCGGATTTTTAAGTCAATTTTTATTTATTTAATGGCTTTTGGGGACCTGGTTTTAATTATAGGGGGCTTTTTTGCCGCCTATAAGCTTCGTTTTCCAGGCCAGGTGCCCGGGGTTAACTGGGAGCCTTTTACCCAAATAACACCCTGGGTTTGCCTGGTCACTTTAATCCTTTTTTCCGGTCTGGGTTTATACCAGCTTCGCCAACATGAATTTACGGCGTTAATGCGCAAGGTAGCTACCGGAATTTTAGCGGTATTTGTGTCCACTATGGCCATCACCTTCTGGGTTCGGGGTTTTGCCTTCCCCCGCAGCGTACTTGTTCTGGCTATACCCATTCAGGTATCAATAGTCTGCACCTGGCGGTATTTATGCTGGTACCTCCAAAGGTGGTTATACGGTCGAAAAAAGGTACTGGTAGTTGGGTCCCCCGCGGAAGTAACGGAAGTTTTAGGCAAACTCTTTGATTTGCCCCGGGGCTGGTTTGAGGTTCGAGACCTCCTTGCCCCGGAGGATTTAGGTAAGTTGCCGTCCCTGTTACCCTCAATGGATGCTGTTTTAGTAGTGCCTTCCCTTTCGCGCCAGGATAAAGCTAATGTTTTATCGGCCTGTCTAAGGGCAGGACGAGAGGCCTATTTAATCCCGGATCTTTACGATATTATGTTAAGCCACGGCAGCTTGCAGCAGTTAAATGACCTGCCTGTGGTCGAGATACAGGATTTCCGTCTCACCTGGCCGCAAAAAATAACCAAGCGAACGTTTGATCTGGCCGTAACCGGTGCCGGTCTTATTCTTGGCTCGCCCTTATTCCTGGGGTGTATCCTGGCGGTGGCGCTCACTTCTCCTGGACCTGTATTTTACATTCAAGAGCGCGTTGGTTACCGCGGCCGCCCTTTTTCGCTTTATAAATTCCGCACTATGGTCAGGGATGCCGAAAAGACAACCGGTCCAATATTAGCTAAAGAAAATGACTCCCGCATTACTACGATAGGACGTATTTTACGCTCCACCCGTTTAGACGAGTTACCCCAGTTAATTAACGTGCTAAAAGGAAATATGAGTATCGTGGGACCCCGGCCCGAAAGGCTTTATTTCATTAATCAGTTTATTAAGGAAACACCCAACTATCATTACCGGCATTTAGTAAAACCGGGCTTAACCGGCCTGGCCCAGGTTTACAGTAAATATACTACCTCGGCGACGGACAAGCTGCGCTACGACCTTTACTATATCCGTAACTATTCTTTATGGCTGGATTTAAAGATTATCTTGCAAACAATTCCTTTGGTCTTGGGAGGAGAAGGGTCGCAAGGCCAAAAAGAGCAAACCGACCCCGAAAAACAAGCGGCTATTCATGCCTTGGTAAATAGTATTCACCAAACAGCTTCCGGGAAAGAAGGTTGACCGGAAAAATTCTATTATTTTGCAGGAAATAACGTGTCTATGTCGAATATTCTTAATCTGATAGAGACTGGCAATTTTATTTAGTAAATACCATAATATGTTAAGGAGTGTTTTTATTGGCTGAAAAATTGAATACCGGACAAATTACCACCCCCAAGCCGTGGAGCTACCAGTTGGCTTTTTGGGGTGTGGCGCTTTTATTGTTTTTACCGCCGTTTTACCGGGGGCTTTTTTTTGCTACTGAACAACAAAAGGCCCTTATTTTAGCGGTAATTATCTTTTGGTTTGTATGTTTATGGAAATACACGCGCCGAAATTATACTTTTTTAGCTCATCCTTTAGACTATTTTGTCCTGGCCCTGCCGGTAATTTACGTAATAGCGGCTTTTAATGCCGTAAACTATGGCTTGGCCGTAGATGAAGTGGTGAAAAATGTCCTTTATTTTCTGACCTACTGGGTAATCTTTCAGCTAGCTACCGAGGAAATTGATATCTCCAGGTTTTTGCACGTAATCTATCTTGCGGCGCTTGGGGTAGCGCTGGCCGGTTTGGCTACGGCCACCGGCCTAGTCAATATCAAAGACGGTTTTTTAGACGGCCGGATTTACTCTTCTTTTCAGTATCCTAACGCTCTGGCCAGTTACCTAGCGGCGGCAGGCTTTTTAGGTCTTTTTTTCTGGCAAAAAAACGGTCAACTGAGTTTGGGTTCAACCATTACGGATAAAGCGCTTTTAAAATTGCTGCCGGAATGGTTGTTAAAGCTAAAACCTTACGGATACCTTTACGCCGCGGCTAATTTTTTCCTTTTGGCCGTGCTCTTTGGTACTAAGTCCCGCGGTGGCTTACTGGTAACCGGGGTGGTATTTATCCTTTACTTGATCGGTCTAAACTGGCAAAAACGCCTCCCGGCCATAATCCACGTTTTAATTATTGGTGTTTTAAGTTACCTGGCGGTGGATAAATTTATTTCCGCGGCCATAGCTAAACAAATGGAAATGGCCTGGCTATGGATTTTCATAGGACTAGTTATTGCTTTGGCTCTCCAGGCCGCTTATAATTTTTTGCTAACCCGTAAAATTATTTCCTGGGATAAAGAGCGCCGCCAAACAAACAGAATTTTAATGGGACTTGTAGCGGCCATAGTTGTGGCCGGCGGAGTTATTATAGCCGTAAATCCTGCCTTTTTACCCCAAGTTTTTTCCTTTGAATATTTACGCAACGCTTTTGAGCGTTTTTATTTTGTTACGGACGCCTTGGCTATGCTTAAAGAAAAACCCTTACTTGGTTGGGGAGGCGGCGGTTGGGAAGAAGCCTACCGCTCTTTCCAGCGTTATCTATACAACTCCAACGAAGTACATAGCTATTATTTTCAAGTAGCCGTGGAAACCGGTATCTTGGGGTTGCTGGCCGTGATTGGCCTTTGGGTTGCTTTCCTTTGGACCGGCTGGCGATCCTACCGCTCGGCTGCCCCGGGTGGCCACCGGCAAACGCTAATCTGGACAATGCTGGTTGCGGCGGTAGCTATTGGAGCTCACGCCTTAATTGACTTTGACCTTTCCTTATCCGCGCTGACGCTAAGTTTATATACGCTTTTTGCTTGTACCCAGGCCGCTTACGGCCTGCCGGAAACAGTAAAAAGCCACCAGGAAAATCCTGTTCATAGCCAAGAGACCAAACAAAATAAGGCTGTTAAGGCAACTACCCCACCAACCGGTAAAAAACAAAAAAAGAAACATAAAAAAAAGAATTTACCTGCCGCAAACCAACCGCAAAAAATTCTTCCTCCCCCAAACCCGGCCTGGTTGGCTGTACTTTCCGTAATAACGCTTTTACTGTTTTTCCTGGGGGTAACCTTAGCTTCCGCCAGTAGTTACGCCCTAACCGCTGAAGACGCCCTTGGAAAGCAAAACATCAACCAGGGCTTGACCTATATGAAGAAGGCCGCGGCTTACAACCCTTTTAGCGCCGACTACCATAACTATTTAATGCGTTTATACTTAAACATGGGACGTTACGAACAGGCTATTACAGAGGCTCGTCAGGCCGCAGCCCGCAGCCGGTACAATGCGGCCAAAAAAGCTGATTTATCTTCCGCATATTTATCGGCCAATAAATATGATGAGGCCATAAAGTACGCCCGAGCTGCCCTAACCGCAGCCCCTTACCAAATTGTCTGGTATGAAAACCTGGCTAATGTATGTGCCACGGCCGGTAGAAACGAATTAATTGCCGGCAACAAGCAGCAAGCCGCCCGCCGTTACCTGAAAGAAGCCGTTAAGGTGCCGGAACTTATTCAAACCAGGGTAAAAGCGCTTAATGATTACGAAAGAAAAATGTGGAGAGACGGCCCTTTACTTGCCCCAACTCCACGCGTAGATTTATCCACCGGACAGGCAAATTATTTCCTTGGCAATTGGCAAAAAGCAGAGCAAGATCTGCAAACCGCTGCTACAGACGAACAATTAAAGGGAGAAGCATTCTTCTGGCTGGCTTTAGTTAAAGAAAAGCAAGGCAAAGGGCAAGAAGCAAAAGCGCTGGTTGAAAAGGCCGCGGCCGTTAATAAAGCATACAGTGATGCTTTTAAGCAATTTAAAGCGTTACCAACCTTATAGCAGAATGTTTTGTAATTGTCGCTTCAATGATTAAGCAACCCCCACCCTAACCCTCCCCCTTAAAGGGGGAGGGTTAGGGTGGGGGTGATGCGTTACTTACGTATGGCCGTAATTATTTGCCGTTCGCCTACCTCGTTTAATCTCATATCTTTAAAGTCGGCGTCGGTAAGCCAGGCAACATATTCTTCCCACGTCCATGTCCCCCCCGTTTCCGTGTTCACCAGCATATTTACGGCAAACACGGCGGCAAAAGGATGGTGGCCCCGCACAAAATCCACCACGGCTATACTTCCCCCTGGAACTAACACGGCATCTGCCTGCCTAAAAAGCCGCCTGTTTTCCTTCTCACCGTAAATATGACATATACTCCCCAAAAAAGCCAGGTGAAAGGGGCCCTCTGGCAAACCCGCGGTAAAATCTCCCGCCACCAGGTGAATGTTCTCGTCAGAAGTTAAGGAAGATTGCGCCATAGCCACCACTTCAGGAAGATCTAACACTGTTACTACAACACCTAAAGCAGCAAAGGCCCTAGCGTGAACAAGAGGCCCACCGCCTATATCCAGCACTTGCGCCCCGGCGGGTAAACCGGTCAAGCAAAATTGGGCGATAGCCTTGGCACCCTCCTTTGCTCTCCTGCTCATGGCCTCAATGAAGTAACGTCGCTCCGCTGCTGTCCTGTTGCCTCTGGCCGGTCGCCCACTTTGGATTACCTGAGGCAACTTGACCCAGCTTTTGAGCACCTCGTAACTATGCATAAAAGCAAAGCCGTCATAGTTGTCGCTATCCGGCCGGTAAAACATTTCTTCCGCCCTGGAAGAAAGGCGGTATTTGTTTCCTTCGGTTCGTTCCAGGTAATCCAGGGACACCAGGGCTTCCGCCACTGTCCATACGGCCCGGCGGTCTGCCTTTAAAGTTCCCGCTAATTCTAACACGTCTAGTGCCCTTTGGCGTAAGGCTTTAAAAATTCCTGCTTCTACTGCTCCGCCCACTAATAATAATTCAAAAGGGGACTGAAGTGCTTCCTTGTCCATCAAGCTTATCCTTTCGTTTAATCTTTATCTTTTTTATAAATGCTTTTCCACCATGGCAAAAAGTTCTTTTTTGGTCTGAAAACCAACTATTCTTTCTGCTTCTTGGCCTTCTTTAAAAATAACCAGGGTGGGAATACTTAAAATTTTTAATTCTGAAGGAGTAGCCTGATTCTCGTCAATATTAAGCTTAGCTACCATAATTCTATCTTTGTACTCCGCGGCCACTTCCTCTACTAAAGGCGTTATCATCCGGCAGGGGGCGCACCACTCAGCCCAGAAATCTACCAGGACAGGGATTTTCGACGTCTTTAGTGCTTCCTTAAAATTTCCATCTTTTAAGATTTGAATATTTTCGCCGGCCAAAATGTATTCCTCCTTAAAATTTATAATTGTATAACCCTATATTTCTTTTTTACCCAAGAAAATCTAACTTTATTTCCTTAAATATTTATAATTAATAAAACCCATCATACTTAAACTTAAGCAAGTTTTTTGATTTCAACGCATAAAAATAAAATAAAAAGAGGTGCCCTTATGAATTTTTACGTCTTTTGGTTTAGGTTAAAACACCGGTTAAAGAAAGGGCTAGAAATTTGGTTTTATTGCGTAAATAATATGCTATTTAAAATAAAACATCAGATAGAAAAAAGAGCCTCACCCTATCTTTTTTCCGGAATAAAAAAACAGCAACCTACCTTGTTTGACTATATAAATGAGGCCAGGTTAGACTGGCATAATGCCCTACGTGAATATGATTTTGTTGACCGGGAACTAATAGACTATCTAACCTTAAAAATTATGGCTGCGGAAAGACGCTATATAACTTTACTCCAACAAGCACGCCATCAGGGAATTACAGCCTGGTCTTTAAATTTAACTGAACCAATAAAAAATAAATAAATCTGAAATAAAAAACAGCGGTATTATATTTTTACCGCTGTTTTTTATTTTTATAAACTTCTTACATTATTCCTATTGAACCAGCAACTGCAACTATCTGCCCTGTGATATACTGCGATTCTTCTGAGGCAAGAAACACCAAAACCGGTGCCACATCTTCCGGCTCACCCATTCTTTGAATAGTACTTTCCTTGGCAAATTTATCATACAACATTTGTCTGGGTTTTTCGGGAATTGCTTCAGTCATAGCTGTTTTTGCCGCCGGTGAAATAGCATTAACACAAATACCATAGCGGGCTAACTCACGGGAGTTTGATTTTGTTAAACCAATAATTCCCGCTTTGGCAGTGCTATAATTAGCCTGGCCAATATTGCCGTAAAGACCGGCTGGTGAAGTAATATTAATGATTCTACCTTTAGCAACTTTATTTTCAATTATATACTTAACTACCGCCTGGGTATTAAGAAAAGCGCCCCTAAGATGAACAGTCATAATATCGTCCCATTGTTGCTCCGTCATCCTTACCAGTAAGTTATCTCTTGTAATGCCAGCGTTATTAATTAAAGCATGAACCGTACCAAACTCTTTAACTGCTGTAGCTACCAGGTTATCCGCCGTTTCCTTTGCTCCAACACCGCCAATACATGCCGCTGCCTTCCCATTCATAGCTTTAATTTCATCTACGACCCCGTTTGCCAAATCAGCTACAAAGTCATTTACTACAATAGCCGCACCTTCCTTAGCCATAGCAATTGCGTAACCTTTACCTAAACCTGCTCCTGCTCCGGTAATAATAACTACCCTGTCTTTAAGCCTGTCCATTTTTTCCTTATTGCCCCCTCCTTATTTAATTTTATACGGTACTCGTACTCCTGGTGCGCCTGGCAGGAATCGAACCTGCGCATCTGGCTCCGGAGGCCAGCGCTCTATCCCCTGAGCTACAGGCGCAATTCTACATTAAAATATTAACTGCGTGCCGTGCTTTTATTATACCAAAAAAATAAAAAATAAAGCAAGTTTTTGCTTATTTGATTATATTTAAACACGTGCTAACAGTTTTTTACGCAGGAGGGTTTCTAATCCGAAAGGCAATTGATCTATCGTGTCAATTAAAAGCAAATTTTCCTTAAATTGATTCTGAAACTGTTCTTTCAACTGTTCGTTATAACCACAACCAATGGTGATTATTTCTACTCCTTCTCTTTTACAGTACTTGACCGCGCTTTCTACGCTAACCCCTCCGCTGTTAGGCTCACCATCAGTTATGTGTAAAATCATTCTTTTTTTATCTTTGGGTATAGTTAAGGCAGCCGCAATTATTGCCTGCCCCATAGGTGTACGTCCATTAGGAATAATTGAATGCAGCTTATCATGATGAAGTAACCTAAAAATTTCACAGTATTTTGCTCTTTCAAAATAACATAAAATATCCAGTCTATTTCGTGTACCCTTTATTGCTTCATATAAAGAAACAAAGGTACTTTCCGTAAGTTCCCACTCTTTTCCTTCTACCCCGCTCATAGATAAAGAAGCATCCACTAAAATAGTTATATCCCAGGTATCTTTTATGGTCAATTCCTTTTGTTTAAACACTTTACCGCTTAAGGGAGTCCTATAAAGCCTGCGCCCATCTATTTTACCTGAATATAATCCTCTATTAATATGGGGCGTTTTAGAAACCTGGGCTTCAAAAATACGCTTTAATCTTTTTACTAAAAGTGGGTCTGGTCTTTTATTGCAAGGCAAGGTCGAATTCCAAAAACGTGTTTCTAAAAGATCCGTGACCACTTCTCCGGTAGCTACTTCAATAAGAGGGTTCAGGTCTTCATTTTTTTTATCCTTCTCAAGAACGTTTAGGCTAGCTTTAAGACGCGAAACCTGTTCATGAGGCATTATATCCATTGGTTTTATTTTGGTTAGTTTTCCAAAATCTTCGCTTTGTTTTTCAATAAATTCATCTACCTCATTTTCTGCGGTCTCCTTATTAGGTCCTGCTTCATTAAGAACGCTTTCTTCTTTAGAATCTGAATGAGCTACGTGAGGCCACCACCAAATATTATGCCCTACCTCATCAGGAATACCTACCCCGGTAGGATCAAAGGGCGCTTCGTACTCCCAATCTCGAATACATTCATATATTTTATCCCATACTTCAAGGTAAAGATTGGCCCGGTATTCACTTTTTTCCATAGGTGAATTTTTGTATTCACCGCAAGCAATAATTTCCTCTACGTAAGACAAAAGAATACTTAAAGGCTTTAAATAATCGTGGTGATAATTAGCCTCAATACTAAACCTGCCTTCTAAAACCATCTCTTCCCAAATTTGAAAAAGACATTCAGCGGTAGGAGGTAAGGACAGATCTCTTGTTTCTTTTGGGATACAGCAGCACCAGGCCTTTTCCAGGTAATATTCCCAAATTGATCCCTGTGCTACTTTATTAACGTAAACATCTTCGCCTACCTCAAATAAACGAAGTAAATTGCTTTTATATTTTCGGGGCAATTCCTTGGTTTTTTCTTCCACTTTTACCCAGGCCCAATCGCTTAACTCTTTACAATGAAAAGCTTCGTGGGCGGTTATCCCAACCAAAATATCCATTTTCCCTGGTGGAACAGGGTACTCTCCTTTAACAAAACCTACATCTAAATAAAACTTATCTCCACTTTTTTTAGACATGCCTAGCCACTCAACAGTCTTCATGTTTGCCGCTATATATTGTCCTACTTTCCGTAAGGCTCTTAAGGAATAAGCCAGTTCCTCATGTTCTAAAGTAGCTTTATTTTTCCGCCAGTATTCAGAATATCCCGAGTAAATGTTATGGTTAATTGCAAATAAAGGACTTTTTGCTGAGTTTAACATAAAATCACCTGCTTCTAGAATTTGGCTTAAAGATAAGATACTTATTTTCTAAAATTTGCATATCTTTTGTTTCCACGTGAATAGATAACAGTAAAGATTCTAAAATATCTTTTGATATTTGTAGGCTGTACATAACTGCTTCTCTAATTGTTGCGCCCATAGCCACTAAATCAGCAATCATTAAACTGTGGCGGGTGGAAACAGCAATTGGAACGCTATGGTCGCTTCTTAGCTTATGGATAATTTTAAGGATGATTTCTGCTTGTTCTTCATTTATCCCTGTCTTTAGCATTAAAACCTGCTTTTCCACGTCAAAGGGAAGGTAATCCATGTTAATAACGTAAAATCGGTCTCTTAAAGCCGCATCCATTGTTTCAGTGCCGGAAAACTCTTCTCCTTCGTTCATAGTGGCAAAAAAGGTAACTCCCTCGGTTACTTCTACCAAGCCTAATTCATCCACCCAGATTGATCTATCTTCTGAGAGCACCGAAAACAATTCATTTAAGGCTTTCGGATGTTCAGGACGATTTATTTCTTCTAGATGGATAACGCAATCAGGGGTAGAAATGGCCTTAGGAAAAAGAAATTCCTGGTAATAAGTTTCTCCTTCCTTTAACCTTTGTTCCCCAAAAAGCTGTCCTGGTTCAGAAAGAAGACCAACTTGAAATACGGCAAAGGGACGATTGAAATAAGCAGCGAATTGCCGGACCAAGGAAGACTTTCCGCATCCTTGTCTGCCTGTAATTAAGATGTTTACGGGATGTTTTTTAGATAGTTCATTTAATTTAAGCAGAGCGTCAATATCTTCCTCCGGAGCAAAAAAATACGGATCTAAAGAGGGAATTTTTATTTGTTTACTATACTTTACGGTCATTAAAAATCCTCCCAGTCTTTTACTTTAAATTATTGTAATCTTTTAACTACTTATTTAATTATTAAAAAAATATAATCTATTTATAACAATTTGTCAAGAAATTTTTATTAATAATTTTTATTAATTTTTTAACTTAATTTCTTGCTCTTGGCTTATGAGTTTTGCCAAGTCCGCTATCTTACCCTTACCAGGAATAATTAAAGCCGGGGCTAAAACCGTCAGGGGGACCAGGACAAAGGCACGCCCAGCCAGCCTGGGGTGGGGGATTACCAGCTTGCGGGTGCATAGATTTACATTTTCGTACCAAATTATATCCAGGTCAATAATCCGCGGTCCCCATGGAATAGTGCGTATCCGGCCCAACTGCTTTTCTATATCCTGTAAAAAAGCTAGCAACTCAAAAGGTGAGAGGGTGGTGGATATTTCAGCGGCGGTATTATAAAACCAGGCTTGCTTGAGGTAACCAACCGGGGCAGTTTTATATAAAGGAGCAATTCTTTGGAGCTTAATTTTTGAATGATAGGTTATTTTTTTTAACGCCGTGATAAGGTTGGCTTCTTTATCTCCTAAATTTGTGCCCAGGCTAAGATATACCTTATTAGCAATAATTACCATCACCTTACAATTCGACATTCGCAGAATGTCGCCTGTTTTATTGGTGACGGTGTATTTCAACCGCCACCCCGCTTAGGCAACCAGGGATAAAGGCACCTGGCTTCTTAATCCGGATCAATACCTCGGCGACTTTAAACCTGGCTAAAATTGCCGCGGCTACCGCTTCGGCCAATGCTTCAATTAAATTATAGGAGGAATTAGTAACCACTTCTTGCACCACATGGTACACCCCGGCATAGTTTACCGTATGCTCCAGGTTATCTAACTTTCCGGCGGTCTTTAAATCGACAAAAAGCTCTACATCCACTTCCAGCCGTTGTCCCAGTTCACGCTCCGGGGCTGAAACCCCGTGATAAGCGTAAAACTGCATCCCTTGCAGGCAAATTTTATCTTTTACCTTGTTTTTTTGGTCGCTCTCCGGTGTGCTTAACGGCAGGAAACAGTCATTCATAAAATCACCGGTGCTTTTTAGTGTTTCTTGGATTTGCCCGGCCAGTGCTGCCAGGCCAAATGACTGCTGCTTAAGCTTAATCAACAAAGCCGCGTATTGTTTTAAAGTGCCCATTAAAAGAACATCGGTACGGGAGACCGCCCCGCTTATTACCCCCCGGGTTACTGCCGCCTCCCCGCCTTGACTCAGCATTTCTTGCTTTAAAATAAGGGCTTGGGTAGCGGTAAGGTCCTTTAGTTTTATTACGCAAAATACTGCCTTCGGAGCCATTACCTGACAGCCTATTTTATCTGCCCCAACTTTAGCTATTTCAGAGGATGCTTCCGCTAAATTTTTAATTTCTATATATTCAATAGCCAATCCTTTTGCCAGGCAGCGCGTAGGCAATGGCCACGGCTACCGGTTATTTCCCCCTTTTTTCGTTATTTATTTTTGCCTGGGCAGCCGCCAGGCGGGCAATTGGAACCCGGTAAGGAGAACAGCTTACGTAATTTAAGCCAATCTGGTGGCAAAACTCAATAGAGCCCGGCTCCCCACCGTGTTCACCGCAAATTCCAATAACCAGGTCAGGCTTAGTTTGCCGTCCCAGTTCTACGGTCATCTGCATTAATTTCCCTACCCCTGACCGGTCTAAAACCGCAAAGGGGTTATCTGGCAATATTTTTTTGTCTATGTATGCGTGAAGGAATTTTGCTTCGGCATCATCCCTGGAAAAACCAAAAGTAGTTTGAGTAAGGTCGTTAGTTCCAAAGGAGAAGAAATCTGCTTCCCTGGCTATTTTCTCTGCCGTTAAGGCGGCGCGGGGTACTTCAATCATTGTGCCCACCGAATACTCAAACTCCACCCCGGTCTCAATGCTGACCTTGGCGGCTGTTTCCGTAACCAGGTTTCGCAGAACGATTAATTCATTAACTTCTCCTACCAGGGGAATTTCTACTTCTGGCATCACGCGGTATCCTTCCTGAATAAGCTGTACCGTAGCTTGAAAAATTGCCCTTGCTTGCATGGCATACACATCAGGGAAGGTAATGCCCAACCGGCACCCGCGGTGTCCTAACATGGGGTTAAATTCCGCCAAGGCACGTACTTTTTTCAGTAAATCCTCTTTTTTCTTTAGCTCTTTCTGATCACCCTTAGTGTAAAAAAGACGGGAAATTTCTTCTATCAGTTCCTCGGTATCAGGTAAGAATTCATGCAGCGGAGGGTCCAGTAACCGGATGGTTACCGGATAACCGGCCATAGCCTTAAGAATGCCGTAGAAGTCTGTTTGTTGCATGGGCAAAAGCTTATCCAGTGCTTTCTGTCTTTCCTTGGGGTCAGCGGCCAAAATCATTTGTTGGACAATAGGCAAGCGCTCCTGGGCCATAAACATATGCTCGGTACGACAAAGGCCCACGCCCTCGGCCCCAAATTCACGTGATTTTAAGGCGTCAACGGGCGTATCGGCGTTAGCCCTGACTCCGAGGGTCCGAATTCCATCAGCCCACTGCAGCAACTCTATAAACTCCGGAGATAACTCCGGGTCTAGCATGGGCACCTCCCCTAGCATTACCTGTCCCGTTGCCCCATCAATTGAAATTAAGTCCCCCTTCTTTACCACCAGGCCATTAACCATAAATTCAGCCGCGGCATATTCAATGCGCAAAGCCTCACACCCGCAAATGCAAGGCTTGCCCATTCCCCGGGCTACCACGGCCGCGTGAGAAGTCATCCCTCCCCGGGAAGTAAGAATTCCCTGGGCAGCTACAATTCCGTGGATATCATCCGGCGTGGTTTCTGTCCGGACTAAAATGACCTTTTCCCCTTCACCGCCCAACTTTTCGGCTTCACCGGCGTCAAAAATAACTTTTCCGCTGGCCGCACCAGGTGAAGCAGGTAATCCCTTGGCTATTACCTCTAATTTTGCCTGCGGGTCAATGCGCCGGTGTAAAATCGAATCTAAATGGGCCGGTTCTACCCGTAAGATAGCCTCTTCTTTGGTAATCAAGCCTTCTTTTACCATATCCACCGCTATTCTCACGGCTGCTTGAGCCGTACGTTTGCCCGTACGGGTTTGCAAGATATAAAGCTTACCGCGCTCTATAGTAAATTCAATATCCTGCATGTTGCGATAGTGTTTCTCCAGCAATTCACAAGCAGTTTTAAACTGGTCGTAGATTGCCGGCATTTCATCTTTTAAGGTGTCAATTGACAGTGGGGTACGAATGCCGGCCACCACATCTTCGCCCTGGGCATTAATTAAATATTCACCGTAAAGTTCTTTTTCCCCGGTGGACGGATTACGGGTAAAAGCCACCCCTGTACCACAATCTTCGCCCATATTACCAAAAACCATGACCTGGATATTAACCGCCGTGCCTAAATCATCAGGAATTTTATTCACCCGGCGGTAAACAATAGCCCGGTCGCTGTTCCAGGAGTTAAACACGGCGTAAATAGCCCTGAAAAGTTGTTCCATTGGCTGGCCAGGCAAAGGTTGATTGGTTTCCTGTTCCATTAGCGTCTCAAAAGCATCCACCACTTGTTGCCAATCAGCAGCCGTTAAAAGATGGTCAAAGTAGACTCCCTTTTTTTCTTTTAAGGCCGTTAAAATATGTTCAAACTTCTCCCGGTCAGTCCCTAAAACCACGTCACCAAACATGGTTAAAAAACGCCGGTAGCAGTCTAAAGCAAAGCGCTCACTACCGGTAGCCCGGGCTAAACCTTTTACTGTCTGGCGGTTCAAACCCAGGTTTAACACCGTGTCCATCATGCCGGGCATAGAAACTGGCGCTCCAGAACGTACACTAACCAGTAAAGGGTTTTCGGGGTCCCCAAATTTTTCGCCTGTTTTTTCTTCCAGTACCTTTATTTTTGCGTAAATCTCTTCTTCAAGACCAGCGGGGAACTTTTTCCCGGCCCGGTAAAATTCTTTACAGGCCTCGGTAGTAATAATTATTCCTGGTGGCACAGGCAGCCCAATATTGGCCATTTCCGCTAAATTTGCCCCTTTACTGCCCAGCAGTTCCTTCATATTTGTCTGGCCTTCTTCAAAAAGATAAACATATTTTTTATTTACCATGTTTTTCCCCCTTATAGTACAATTCTAGTACCCGACTGGCTGTTTCTTCCACTGCTTTATTTGTTACGTCAATTACAAAACATCCTATTCGCCGCATAACTTCCTCAGCGTAGAATAATTCCTTTAAAATGCGCTCCATCTTTGCGTAATCAGCATTTGGAGCCAGACCTAGAGTTTTTAAACGCTCGGTACGAAATTCTACCAGTTTTTGGGGTTGTATAGTCAAGCCAACTACCCGGTAACGGGGAATTTGAAAAACTTCCTCCGGGGGGGCTATCTCTGGTACCAAAGGAATATTGGCCGCTTTTATGCACTTGTGCGCCAGATACATGCATAAAGGGGTTTTAGAGGTCCGGCTTACCCCAATTACCACTATATCCGCCCGGGTAATCCCGCGGGGGTCCCGGCCATCATCATACTTAACCGCGAATTCTATGGCCTCCATTTTATAAAAATACTCTTCGCTTATTTTACGCACTAAACCGGGTTCGCCTTTGGGTTGTTTTCCTTCTATCTTGGTTAAAGCATTAAGCAGAGGGGTCATTATATCCACTGTGGTCAAGTTATACTTGGCCGCTTCTTTTTCCATAACCTCCTGCAATTCAGGCAAGACTAAGGTATAAACAATAACCCCCGGAAAGGCGTTAATTTCTTTTACAATTTGAGTAATCTCGGCGGGATCGTGTACAAAAGGGATTTTGCGAATATCTATTGTCCCGGCGTTAAATTGGCTGCTTGCGGCCCTAACCACTAACTCCGCCGTTTCCCCAATCGAATCAGAAATAATATAAACAATTGGCCGCTTCTTTTCCTCAGAAATTATCCATCTCCTCCTTAGCTTTCTTCCCCTAATTCTACAAATAAGCGGGTAATGCTCGTTTTGGTAATTCTTCCAATTACCTCAAAGCCTTTTTTGCCGTTAGCACTGGCCACGGAGCGGACCACCGGTAAAGCATCAATTTCGTGAATAATTAATCTTTTTGCCGCCAGCCAAACCGATTCTTCCGGTTCGACCATAATAATATTAGGCATCCGGGTCATAATTACACTTACCGGTAGTTTTTGAATATCCGGACTGCTTAAAGTGGTTTTAAGCAAATCCTTGCGGGAAATTACCCCTTCTAATAAACCCTTTTCTTTTACCACTATTAAGGTGCCTACATCTTCGATAAACATTTTTACCACCGCGTCATAAACATAACTTTGATCTGAAATAACTACGGGAATGGATTTAATTTCCCCTACTTTAATTTGGTGTAATTTTTCCGCAATAATACGATTTAAAGTGCGCCCTAAATAAAAATATCCTACCCGGGGACGCGCGCCCAATAACCCAAACATGGTAAGTATAGCCATATCGGAGCGCAGAGTAGCTTTATTAATAGAAAGCCGTTCGGCGATTTGTTCCCCCGTAATTGGCCCTTCCTTTTTAACAATTTCTAGAATGGACTCTTGACGTTTGGTCAATTCCATAAATAATCGTCCTTTTAGGGGCGTTAAATTTAACGCCCTTGCGCTTATAACCTTTTGTTTTTTGACTGTTATTTATTAATTTAATATAAATTATATATATAAATTATATGATTTAATTTTATATGTAAACAGGGATAGCCTTATTAATACAGTATACTTTTTCTTAAATCAAAAAACTTTGTAGGGAGCGTTATATTTAACGCCCTAACCCTAAAACAATTTTACTTAAATCGGCCACCGGCAGAGCAAGGGAGGCAATATTTTTAAGTATACCTAAGCGATTGCGGCGTAATTCTTCTTCCTCCGTCATTACCCTCACCTGGTCAAAAAAATTGCTTATTGGCCGCTCTAAAACTGCAATATCTAATAAAACCCCTAAATAATCTTTTTTTGCCTGGGCTTCTTTTGCTTTTTCCTGTACTTTAACCAGACTTTGGTATAACTCTTTTTCCGCCGGGTGATTTAAAAGAGCTAAATCAAAAGCTGTTGTTTGGTGTTTTTTAGACAAATTATGCGCCCGGTGAAAAGCGGTAATTGCCTTTTCAAAGGCCGCGTGCTGACGAAAAGCCACCAGAGCCTTTATTCTATGCTCACAATTGGTTAAGTCATCAAAACCAGCGGCCAAAACAGCTTCAATAAGGTCATAGCTTACCCCTCGCTCGGTAAAAATATTTCGCAGTCGTTGGGCAAAAAAGTCTTTTAGTTCAGCCGTTACTTCAGGTAAAGTTAATTTTAACCCTACCTTTCCTTGATAACCTGCGTAAGCCTGGTAAATTAAATCAAAAAGTGATAAATTAAATTCTCTTTCCATGATCAGATGACAAAGGCCAAGCGCCTGTCGCCTTAAGGAGTATGGGTCTTCAGATCCAGAAGGCTTCAGACCCGCGGCAAAAAAACCGGTAAGACTATCCAGTTTATCAGCCAGGCTCAAGATACAGCCTGGGAGAGTATCGGGTAAAGCATCACCAGTAAAACGCGGTAGGTAATGCTCAAAAATGGCCTGGGCCACTTCAGTCTCCTCATTAGTACGTAAAGCATATTCACGTCCCATAATCCCTTGTAACTCAGGAAATTCGTAAACCATATTGGTGACCAGGTCTGCTTTGGCTAAGCAGGCGGCCCGTAAAGTCCGGCGGGTAACTAAAGGGTCTGTTTGCAAAACACCGGCAATATGTTTTACTAATTTTTCTATTCGAATGGTCTTTTCATATACCGAACCTAAATTTTCCTGCCATACAATCTTTTTTAAAGCTTCAACTTTTTCGGCCAGCGGTGTCTTTAAGTCTTCCTCCCAAAAAAAGGATGCGTCGGCTAAACGAGCCCGCAAAACCTTTTCGTTGCCGGCCCGGACAAAAGCAATATTTTCCTTGGTACCATTATTTACCGCCAGGAACTTGGGCCTTAAATTTCCGTGGGTATCATATAAAGGAAAATAGCGTTGGTGCACGGTTAAAGGAGTAACTATTACCTCCTGCGGCAGGTGTAAAAAAGCAGGCTCAAAATAACCGCAAAAGACAGTGGGATATTCTACTAAATTAGTTACTTCCGTTAAAAGTTCTTCGTCAACCTTTAACCGGCTGTTTTCTTGAAGAGCAATTTCCTGAGCCTCGGCCCAAATTTTTTCCCGGCGTTTTTCTTGGTCAACAATAACGTAGGCTTGCTCTAGTTTAGAAAAATACTCCCCTGGTTCGCTTATTTTTAAAGGTTTCGGGTTTAAAAAACGATGACCGTAAGAAATTTGCCCGCTGGTCACATCCACGTAAGAAAAAGGAATAACCTCTTTTCCATAAAGAGCTAAAAGCCAGCGAATTGGACGGATAAAGCGCACCTCTAAGTTGCCCCACCGCATTGGCTTAGGAAAAGTTAAACTACTGATTAATTCAATACAAAGTTTGGGCAACACCTCACGCGCCGGCTTCCCTTCTATTTGTTTTACGGCAAATAAATATGTTCCTGTTTGGGCCTGTTTTACGGTTAAATCTTTTAAATCCACCCCCTGACTTTTGGCAAAGCCAAGAGCCGCTTTAGTTGGTTTTCCGTCTTGATCAAAAGCCACCTTAACCGTTGGTCCTTTTACTTCTTGGGTATCAGGCTTTTGAAAATAAGCCAAGGCCTGAATGTATAAGACTAGACGACGGGGAGTGCCGAAAGTAAAGATTTCCTGGTAAATAAGACGCTGTTCCTGGAAAAATTTTTGCGCCTTTGTTTTTAGTTGCCGGCAGGTTGAATCAAGAAAACGGGCCGGCATTTCTTCCATCCCAATTTCCAATAAAAAGTCACGCTCGTCTTTGCTTTTCTGGTTCATTAGTTCACACTTTCACTTCTGAATTTTTTTAAAAAGGGGTAACCTAACTTTTCCCGCTGCTCCAAATACAAAAGAGCGCATAGACGGGCCAGGTTTCGGACCCGAAGGATAAAACTAGTTCGTTCGGTAACACTAATGGCGCCGCGGGCGTCCAGTAAATTAAAGGTATGCGAACACTTTAAAACATAATCGTAAGCCGGAAAGACTAATCCCTGTTCAACCAGTTTTAAGCACTCCTGGGCGTACATTTCAAAAGACCTAAATAGCATTTCTACGTCAGCCAATTCAAAATTGTAGCAGGAATATTCTACTTCTCCCTGGTGGTGAATGTCGCCGTAAGTAATACCGTCCACCCACTCAAGGTCAAAAACACTGTCTTTTCCTTGAATAAACGTGGCTAACCGTTCCAGGCCATAAGTAATTTCTGCCGATACCGGCCGGCAATCCAGCCCCCCGCACTGCTGAAAATAAGTAAACTGCGTAATCTCCATCCCGTCCAACCATACCTCCCAACCTAATCCCCAGGCGCCTAAAGTAGGAGACTCCCAATTGTCTTCCACAAAACGGATGTCATGATGTTCCACCTCTATATTAATTGCTTTTAGGCTTTCCAGGTAAACATCCAGCACGTCGGCCGGAGAAGGCTTTAAAATTACCTGATATTGATAATAATGCTGCAGACGGTTGGGATTTTTACCGTAGCGGCCGTCGGTAGGTCTTCTTGAAGGTTCAACATAAGCAACTCGCCAGGGCTCTGGCCCGAGCGCCCCTAAAAATGTAGCCGGGTTCATGGTTCCTGCCCCTTTTTCAAGATCATAAGGCTGCTGAATAAGGCAATTTTGCCCGGCCCAAAAACGCTGTAAAGTCATGATCAGGTCTTGAAAATTCATAATCTCCCCCATTTTCGTTAATTTACCAAACTTAATGGGCAAAGTCAATAAAAAATCTAAGTATGAGAAGAGGTTAAAAGGGTTTCGGTGAAAGAAACTTCTTCTTCGGGAAGATCAACTTCCAGGGTATAGTCTTTTACTAAAGCCATAATACCTAAAAACCCTCCCAAGAGCGCCAATTCACGCCTGGTTAAAACCCCCACTAAACCTAAGGCTCCTGCGGCAAGCGGTAACTTTAAAATTGTTTGTTCGCCCCGGTTAATTTTAATTTTCGTTCGCCAGCTTTTCCGCAACCACTTCATAAAACGAGAGTTTTCGCTTTTAGCCCTATCTCTTTCTTCCAGCTTAATTAAGACCTGCACAATATCGCCACCCGCCTCATCCAGCCAGTATTTGGCCTC
>JJNX02000029.1 GCA_000681355.2 Peptococcaceae bacterium SCADC1_2_3 | reverse complement strand
AAAAGAAGGAAAACGTATTGACGGACGCAGCCTTAAAGAAGTTCGCCCTCTTTATATGGAGGTAGGGGTACTTCCCAGAACACACGGGTCGGCCCTGTTTACCCGGGGACAAACCCAGGTCCTTTCTGTGGTTACGTTAGGAGCGGTATCCGATGAGCAAATTTTGGACGGCTTAGGTATTGAAGAAAGTAAACGTTTTATGCACCACTATAATTTTCCTCCGTATAGTACCGGCGAAACACGACCCATGCGGGCGACCAGCCGGCGCGAGATCGGACACGGTGCCCTGGTGGAAAGGGCTTTAGAATCGTTGATCCCAAATGAAGAGACTTTTCCTTATACCATTCGTTTAGTTTCTGAGGCGCTTGAATCAAACGGCTCAACCTCCATGGGCAGTGTGTGCAGTTCTTGCCTTGCCTTGATGGACGCCGGCGTATCCATAAAAGCCCCGGTAGCAGGAATTGCCATGGGGCTGATTAAAGAAGATGATAAGTTGGCTATCCTTACGGACATTCAAGGTATAGAAGACCATTTAGGGGATATGGATTTTAAGGTTGCCGGCACAATGCAAGGCATAACCGCTCTACAGATGGACATTAAAATAGCCGGCGTAAACAGGGAAATATTAGAAAAAGCTCTGGTTCAGGCTCTTGAGGCCAGGTTGTTTATTTTAGCTAAAGTTCAGGAAGTTATAGCCGCACCCCGGCCAGAATTATCACCTTACGCCCCGCGTATTTTTCATATGATAATTGACCCGGAAAAAATCAGGGATGTTATTGGTCCCGGAGGTAAGATTATTAAAAAAATTATTGAGGAAACCGGGGTGGAAATTGATATTGAAGATGACGGACGAGTTTTTATTACGGCTACGGATCCTGTTGCCGGCGAAAAGGCTCAGGAGATTATTAAAAACCTGACTAAAGAAATAACCGCGGGGGAAATTTATAACGGACAGGTTACCCGCGTTACTGATTTTGGCTGTTTTGTAGAGATTATCCCCGGGATGTTGGGATTGCCGGGTAAAGAGGGTTTAGTTCATATTTCCCAACTGGCCCACCAACGGGTAAACAAAGTGGAAGATGTGGTTAAAGAAGGGGACCGGGTTATGGTTAAAGTTATAGGATATGACGATCACGGGCGGTTAAAACTTTCCCGCAAAGATGCCCTGCCGGTTTTGGCGGATAAGACCGGGCCGCGCAACAAAAGGTCTCCCCATAAGTCTATGCGTTAACCTTGTTGATGGCTAGCGCTTAATAGTTTGATTATCTTTAAATAAATAGAATATAACGGGCCCCTGCCAAGAATTAAAGTATGATGGAGGGGTTTTTGTTTAATAAAGAAATATTACTTTTCCTTCCGGCATAAAAATAAATTAAATAATTAAAAAATTGAGGTAGGCTTAAAATATGTCTTCAAAGATTGTCTTAGGAAATGGTTTGCAAATAATAACTAAAAGTATTTCTCATGTCCGGTCAATAGCGGTAGGAATATGGATAGACGTAGGCTCACGTTACGAGGCGCCTTCTTTGAATGGAATTTCGCATTTTATTGAACATTTAATGTTTAAAGGTACCGCCCGGCGTACCGCCAGGCAAATTGCCGAAGCTTTGGATGCAGTAGGAGGGCAGCTTAACGCTTTTACCACGAAAGAATATACTTGTTATTACGCGCGGGTGCTTGATGAGCATTTTAATTTAGTTATAGATGTGCTTAATGATATGTTGTTCCATTCCCGTTTTGACGTAAAAGATATTGACCGGGAACGAAAAGTTATTATTGAGGAAATAAAAACGTATGAGGATGTTCCTGAAGAGTTAGTCCACGATCTTTTTGCTGCCACTATCTGGCAGGGGCACAGTTTAGGACGTTCGGTGATCGGTAATCAGGAAGTAATTAGTAATTTATCCCGTCAAGATATGATAAATTTTTACCAAAATTATTATGTTCCCGAGAATATAATAATGGTTGTTGTTGGTAATTTCCAACCGGAAACAGTAATTGATAAATTGGAAAAAACTTTTGGGGGTTTAAAGGGAAAAGCCCAATCACGTAATTTAATCTGTCCTACCGCTTACAGCTCAGTAAATTGTTATTTTAAGGACACGGAACTGGTTCATCTTTGTTTTGGCACCCAGGGATTACCATTTAATGACGCGAAAACCTATGTTTTTCAATTAATCAATATTATTTTAGGAGATGGCTTAAGTTCAAGGCTTTTTCAAGAAATTCGGGAACAGCGGGGGTTAGTATATTCTATCTATTCTTACCCTCGCGCTTACCGTGATACCGGACTTTTTGGGATTTACGCCGGTTTTAGCAAAGAGAATATAGCGGCGGTTATTACCCTTATCATTAAAGAAATTAAAAAATTTCAGGAAAATGGAGTTAATGAGCTTGAATTACAGCGTGCTAAGGACCATTACCGGGGTAATTTATTGTTGGGCTTGGAAAGCGTTGTTGCACAGCTTGGTGCTTTAGGCAAATCACAACTTTATTTGGGTCGGGCTATCTCCCCGGAAGAAATTTTAGAAAAAATTAATCAGGTAACCAGAGAAGAAATAAAAGAAGCAACCAACAGTATCCTTAAAACAGAACTTTTTACCCTGGCCAGCATAGGTCCGGTAAATAATTGCAACGTATTGGAAAAAATTATTCGTGAAACAGGCTAAAAATCTGTTTTTTACCACCTAAGAAGCTGGGAAATAAAGGTGAGGGAACAATGGGACTGGTTTTTATTTTCGCCGTTTTTGTTTTACTTACCTTATCTGTCTGGAAAAGATGGCGACTTAACGTCCAACGAACAAAATCATGGGATTTACTGGCCGAAAGTAAAGCTTCACCCCTCTCCCGGGCTATGGCTGGTTTGGTTGGCACGGCAGGAGGAATTTATTTATCGCTGGTATTATTGGCTACTTTTTTGAACTTAAATGTTCCGGAGCGAGTCCGGTTGGGTGAAGTTTGTCTTGAGCCTATAGCGGCTATTTCTATTGCCCTGGCTATTATCCAGCCTTTTATCTTAAATTATTTCAAGCTAAAACGACGGTTCTAAATTTTACTCCTATTCTTCTTAAGAGGGGAGGAAAAATTAATTGCGGTTAAGTGAACTGGTAGGTAAAGAAATAGTAAATATATCTAATGGCGCCCGCCTCGGGGTAGTCGGAGAAAGCGACCTTGTTTTTGATGAGAATACAGGACAGGTTTGTTCTATTATCCTTCCCCGGAGAAGCAGCTTAATTAGTTTTTGGGCCGGTAAACAACACCTGGTTATCCCGTGGGAAGCAATTAAGAAAATTGGAAGGGAAGTAATTATTGTAGAGTTAAGGCAGGAAAATGATAACTTTAATTATTGGGAAGAAGAAGTGGTGAGATAATTTATTTTTTCTTGACATTTCAGTTTAAATATATGAAAATTAAGCTTAAATTAAGCCCGGCTGAAGGGGGGAAAAAGGGTACTTAAGAGTAAACCGGTCGGCTTAAAAACTAAAAACTAAAAACTAAAAACTAAAAACTAAAAGTTGACCGCTAATTTAAGTATCTCTTTACTAAGTGCTAAAAGTAGTAGTAAATGGAGCCGCTGGCCGAATGGGCCGGGAAGTCTTAAGGACAGTTTGGCAAGCAGAAGATATGTTATTAGCAGGAGCGGTAGATATACGAGGGGAAGGGCAGGATGTAAGTACTCTTTTAGGTTCTGGCAAAACAGGAATTTTGCTTGTTTCGGAGTTAGAACAGGTTTTGCAGGAGACCAGACCGGACGTGATGGTGGATTTTACAACTCCCACGGCTGTTTTGGCCAATATTAAAACCGCGCTTAAAAATAAAGTTTGTCCGGTGGTGGGAACTACCGGGATTAGCAAAATAGATATACCGGAAATTAACGAAATAGCAAAACGGGAAAAACTAGGGTGTATAATTGCCCCTAATTTTGCTTTGGGGGCGTTATTGATGATGCACTTTGCGGCTCAAGCCGCAAAATATTTCCCCCAGGTAGAAATTATTGAAATGCATCACCACCAAAAATTAGATGCCCCTTCTGGTACGGCACTAAAAACCGCGGAAATTATTCAAGAACAAAAAAGTAATTTTGAACCTGGATTAAACCAGGAAATAGAAAACTTGCCAGGCAGCCGGGGAGGGTTATTTGACGACAGTATTCGGATTCACAGCGTACGCTTGCCTGGGTTAGTAGCTCACCAGGAAGTTATTTTTGGTGGTCCAGGCCAAGTACTAACTATAAGGCATGATTCTTTTTCCCGCGAGTCTTTCATGCCCGGGGTTTTAATGGCAATTCGCCAGGTAATTCATTTAAAAGGAGTGTTATATGGTTTAGAAAATATACTTTTTGAACAACCGTAAAATTTAATTACCAGGCTTTCGGCAAACAGCCGCCCTTAAGCACCTCCCCAAGCAGTAATTCATATATTATTAATAACAGAAAAGGATGCTAAGCAAAGGGAGGATGGCCAGCCGTGCAGCTTGACTTACAAGGCGTAAAATTAGCCGTATGGGGTGGCGATGCCCGGACAATAGTGCTGGTGGAGCAGTTGGCTAACTGGGGAGCCTCCGTTGAGGCAGTAGGTTTGCCCGTCAAAAACCCTAAGGTGGCGGTACTTTCTGAACTGAAAGAAACTTCCCGTGATATTCAAGCCTTAATTTTGCCTATTCCTGGTGTTGATGAACAGAAGAAGATTTACGCGGTCTATCATGAGCAACCGTTAATCTTAAGTGTGGTGGAACTGGCTTCTTTTCCAACAGGGCTGTTGGTATTTGTAGGTGTGGCGCAGCCATATTTAAAAGAAATAGCCGTCCATGCTGGTTTAGAGCTTATTGAAATTATGAATTTAGACGAGACGGCCATATTAAACTCAATTCCTTCAGCCGAGGGAGCAATCCAAATGGTCATGGAAAGGCTGCCCATTACTATTCACGATAGCCGGGCTCTGGTTTTAGGTTTTGGCCGGACCGGAATTACCCTGGTTCGAATGCTTGCCGCAATAGGAGCGCACGTTACGGTAATTGCCCGTGATCCTGCCCAACGGGCCAGAGCTTATGAAATGGGGGTATTATCGGCTGACCTTTTAGAACTGTCAGCCTTAATGCCCCAGGCTGATGTCATTTTTAACACTGTCCCAGCTTTAATTTTATCCCGTCCCTTATTAGAAAAAGCTGCTCCGGAAGTTTTAATTATTGACCTGGCTTCAGCACCAGGCGGAACTGATTTTACCGCCGCTCAAGAATTAGGAATTTCGGCTGCCCTGTCTCCTGGTTTACCAGGCCGGGTAGCGCCAAAAACAGCAGGAGTAATTTTAGCCCGGGTAATACGGAGAATCTTGCTGGAGAGGCTGGCCTCTTAGTTTTCCTGGCTGCTTTGGGCGGAGGTGCTTAAAAGTGCGTTTTAAAGGGGTAAAGATAGGTTTTGCCCTGACGGGCTCTTTTTGTACCCTGGAAGAAGTAATGATTCAGGTACAAAATTTAATTAATGAAGGGGCAAATGTTTACGCTATAATCAGTCAGACGGTGGCGGAAACAGATACCCGTTATGGTACGGCGGTTCAGTGGAAAGGGATGCTGGCTGAAACAACCGCTAACTCTATTATAGATAATATTGTGGCTGCAGAACCAATTGGTCCAGGTAAATTTCTGGAAACAATTGTAGTGGCACCTTGCACGGGAAATACCCTGGCTAAATTAGCCAACGGCATAACAGACGGTCCGGTTTTAATGAGTATAAAAGCCCAGTTGCGCAACCAGCGTCCGGTGGTTATGGCTATTTCTACCAATGACGGTCTGGGTTTAAACGCCAAAAATATTGGCCTGCTTTTAAACACAAAAAATATTTATTTAGTGCCGTTTGGTCAGGATAATCCTTTTACTAAACCTAATTCTTTAATGGCTAAAATGGACTTAATTAGCGATACCATTTTTATGGCCTTGCAAGGAAAACAAATTCAACCGGTTTTAGTAACACCAATAATTCGCAGTGTGGCTGGTTAATCAATATTTATCCTGTAACTATTCAGGTAGGCACATAGGGGCAAAGGCACAGAGGAGCAAAGGGAAATGAAAACATATAGAGATCTGCAAGTCTGGCAAAAATCAATGACTTTAGTTACTGAAATATATAAGATTTCTAAAGGGTTTCCCAAGAATGAAGCTTACGGATTAACTTCTCAAATGAGACGTTGCGCGATTTCAATTCCCAGCAACATGGCGGAAGGTTATGGTCGAAACTCTATTCGGGTAGGCACAAAGGAGCAAAGGCACAAAAGTCCAAAGGGAAATGAAAACACTTTGTGCCTCTGTGCCTCTGTGCCTTTGCCCCTTTGTGCCTGAGTAGTTACATTATCCTTTAAACACAGGGAGGAACATGTTTTGGAATATAATGTGGTCGTGGTTGGTGCTCCTGGGGCGGTAGGGCAGGAAATATTAAAAGTTTTAGACCAAAGAAATTTTCCGGTAAAAAAACTTAAATTAGGCGCGACCAAAAGATCAGCGGGCAGGCAAATGGTTTTTCGGGGAGCAGCATACACCGTGGAAGAAACTACTCCTGATTCATTTACGGGTATGGATATAGCCTTATTTGCCGGGGGAAAAGCCAGTTTGGAATTTGGTCCTGGGGCAGTAGAAAAGGGTTGTTTGGTTGTTGATAACAGCAGTAATTTTCGTTTAGATCCAAAGGTTCCTCTGGTAGTAACCGAGGTTAACCCTGAAGACGTTAAGGATCATCAGGGAATTATTGCTAACCCAAATTGCTCCACCATAGTTATGGT
The DNA here is from genome assembly GCA_000681355.2 of Peptococcaceae bacterium SCADC1_2_3. Taxonomy (GTDB): domain Bacteria; phylum Bacillota; class Desulfotomaculia; order Desulfotomaculales; family Nap2-2B; genus SCADC1-2-3. The sequence continues at coordinate 16,911 of JJNX02000029.1, read as the reverse complement.
CATGGCCTTAAAACCTATTTATGATGCAGCAGGTATTAAGCGGGTGGTAGTTTCCACTTACCAGGCGGCCTCGGGAGCGGGAGCAGAAGCAATGGAAGAATTAAAGGCTCAAACCAAGGCGGTTTTAAACCATCAAGAATATCCGCCACAGGTTTTCCCGTATCCTATTGCCTTTAATCTTATCCCCCAAATTGATGTCTTCCAGGAGATGGGTTATACTAAAGAAGAATGGAAGATGGCAAAAGAAACCCAAAAAATTTTACATGATGCTGGCCTGGCTATCACCGCTACTACTATCCGGGTTCCGGTTTACCGCTGTCATTCCGAAGCCATAAATATTGAAACAGTTAAAAAAATAACCAGGGAAGAAGCCCAAAAAGTTTTAGCTAGTTTCCCTGGAGTAGTGGTATTGGATGAACCGGCCGAAAGAAAATATCCGATGCCTTTATCTTGCTCTGATTTGGATGAAGTTTTTGTTGGCCGCATCCGGGAAGATAATTCTATTCCTAACGGGCTTAATTTATGGGTGGTCAGCGATCAGTTGCGTAAAGGAGCGGCTACAAATACCGTTCAAATAGCTGAACTGGCTATTAAATACGGGGTGGTAAAAAAGTGAAATTTTTAATTCAAAAATTTGGCGGTACCTCTGTAAATACTCCGGAAGCACGTGAACTGGTGGCTTTGCGAATAATTGCCGCTAAAGAAGAGGGATGTACCCCCGTGGTAGTAGTCTCGGCAATTGGCCGTCTGGGCGAACCTTACGCTACGGATACGTTGATTAATTTTGTACGCCATACTTATAGTGAGATTTCCCCGCGTGAAATGGATTTACTCATGTCTTGCGGGGAGATTATTTCCGGAATAACCCTGACCGCCGCAATTCAAAAAGCAGGACACCAGGCTATTTTCTTAACCGGGGCCCAGGCGGGAATAATTACTGACCATAACTTTAATGAAGCCCGGATTATTAAGGTAAAACCGGAAAATGTTATCCGGTACGCCCGGGAAGATAAGATAGTTATAGTAGCCGGTTTTCAGGGTGTGACCGAGGAGGGGGATATAACTACCCTGGGCCGGGGAGGGAGTGATACTACTGCGGCAGCTCTAGGGGTAGCTTTAGGGGCCCAATATGTAGACATTTATACTGACGTGGAAGGGATCATGACTGCCGATCCCCGTATTGTAGGTGAAGCCCAGACTTTAAAAATGGTAACTTATGATGAAATTTGCCAGTTGGCCTACGAAGGGGCTAAAGTAATTCATCCCCGCGCCGTGGAAATTGTAATGCAAGCAAATATTCCTTTACGGGTAAAATCTATTTTTAGTAATGCGCCGGGAACATTGGTTACCAACTTGGGAGAGGTATATAAAGGCGCAATTGATATTACCAGAGACCGGGTTATTACGGGAATTACCCAAATTTCCAACCTTACTCAGTTTAAAATAAATACCGAAGGAGAAGAAAATTTAAAGCAACAGCGCCGCCTGTTCAGCAGCCTGGCTTTGGCCGGTATTAGCCTTGATTTTATTAATGTTAATTCAAAAGAGGTAATGTTTACGGTTAAAGAGGAAGTAGCCCATAAGGCCAGTCAGGTTTTAGAAAACGTAAGTTTTGCCCCTGAGGTGAATTACGGGTGCGCAAAGGTAGCTACCGTAGGCGCCGGTATGTCAGGAGTACCGGGGGTAATGGCCGGCATTGTTGAAGCTTTAACTAAAGAAGAAATTCAGATTTTACAGGCCAATGATTCATACACTACCATTTGGGTCTTGGTAAAACAAGAAGATATGGAAAAAGCAATCCGGGCTTTACACCGTCAGTTCGTGGCTAACGAAAAAGAGAAGAGGTGAAACAAATAAAGGTTGACTTTGGGAGTATTTTAACGGCCATGGTAACCCCCTTTGACCACCAGCAGCGGGTGAATTATTCCGTGGCCCGCAGGCTAGCCCTTCATTTAATCAAAACAGGTTCGGATGGTCTGGTGCTGGCTGGGACTACCGGTGAATCACCTGTTTTATCCAAAGAAGAAAAGATTGAATTATTCCGGGTAGTAGCAGAGGAAGTAAATGGCCAGGCGGCCGTAATTGCCAATACAGGCACCAATAATACCGCCGATAGTATACATTTAACCAAAGCCGCCCAAGAAGCAGGGGTGGACGGGGTAATGGTAGTGGCCCCTTATTATAGTAAACCTTCTCAGGAAGGACTGTACCGGCATTTTAAAGCAATTGCCCAAAGCACTCGTCTACCGGTAATTTTGTATAATATTCCCGGGCGCACCGGGGTAAATATACTTCCTGAAACTATAGCCCGGTTGGCAAAAATAGATAATATTACGGCCCTTAAAGAAGCCGCGGGCAACCCAGACCAGGTAAGTGAACTAAAAATTTTACTGCCCGCCGGCTTTACCTTGTATAGCGGCGATGATTCCTTTACTTTACCCATGCTGTCTTTGGGGGCGAAGGGAGTAATTAGTGTGGCTTCGCATCTGGTTGGTTTGCGCCTAAAGGAGATGGTGGCTGCGGTTGCAGCAGGTAATATTAACAGGGCGACGCAAATTCATCTGGAACTGTTTCCTCTTTTTAAGAGTTTATTTATTACCACTAATCCTATTCCAATTAAGGCCGCTTTAAATTTAACCGGCTGGAATGTAGGCGCCCCCCGTTTACCTCTTGTGGAAGCGAGCCAAGAGGAAAAAGAAAAAATAAAAGGTGTTTTAACGGCGTTAAGAATTATTTCTTAGGCTTAAAATTTTAGGAGGAAAGTGTTTGGCAAAAGAACCCAAGCTAAACCTGATTCCCTTAGGGGGGATGGGGGAAATCGGTAAAAATTTAATGGTGGTAAAGTTTGAAGAAAGCATCCTTATTCTTGATTGCGGTTTAATGTTTCCGGAAGAGGATATGCTGGGTATTGATATTGTCATCCCCGATACTACTTACTTACTAGAAAACAAGAATCTTATTTGTGGGGTCGTTCTTTCGCACGGTCACGAAGACCATATTGGTGCACTGCCCTACGTTTTAAAACAGTTAAAAGTGCCCGTATACGGAACGAAGCTCACCCTTGGTTTACTGCAGGACAAGCTAAAAGAACAGGGGTTGGCAGAAGAAGCCCAGTTGAAAGAAGTAAAACCGAGAGAAATAATATCCATTGGTCCTTTCAAGGTGGAATTAATTCGCGTTTCCCATAGCGTACCTGACGCAGTGTCCATTGTTGTTTACACTCCGGTAGGAAAAATTGTTTATACCGGAGACTTTAAAATAGACCATACTCCCGTAGATGGTGAAATAACTGACTTTTTTCGGTTAGCCCAACTAGGTGAAGAAGGTGTTTTGGTGTTAATCTCGGATAGCACCAATGTCGAACATTTAGGTTACACTATGTCGGAGCGGATAGTAGGGGATGCCTTTGATGAGGTTTTCCGTCAGGCAAAAGAAAGAATTATCATCGCTACGTTTGCTTCTCATATCCACCGTTTACAGCAGGCCTTTAATGCGGCCCACCGGTACGGCCGGAAAGTAAGTGTAGTGGGACGCAGTATGATAAACGTAACCAACATTGCTTATGAACTGGGATACCTGCAAATTCCCGAAGGTACTTTAGTGGAAATAGAAGAAGCAAAAAGGCTGCCCAAAAATAAAATTGTATTTTTAAGTACGGGCAGCCAAGGTGAGCCTATGTCGGCTTTGACCAGAATGGCCTTGGGAGAACACCGTTTGGTAGAAATTTTACCCGGGGATACAATTATTATTTCCGCCACTCCTATTCCGGGCAATGAAAAATTAGTGGCCCGGATTATTGACCAGCTTTTTAAACGCGGGGCTAACGTGATTTACGATTCAATATCGGAAATTCACGTGAGCGGACATGCCAGCCAGGAAGAACTTAAATTAATGATCAATTTGGTTAAGCCAAAATTTTTTGTTCCTAGTCACGGACAATACCGGATGTTAATTAAACACGCCGCGCTGGCCAAAAGCATGGGTATTCCACCGGAAAAAGTTTTTGTAGTAGAAAACGGTCAAATAATAGAGTTTGGCCGCCAATCAGGCCGCTTTGCCGGACGGGTTGCGGCCGGCCGGGTTTTAATAGATGGTTTAGGAATTGGCGATGTGGGCAATATTGTCTTGCGTGACCGGAAGCAATTATCCCGGGATGGGATTATGATAGTGGTAGTGACTATAGATCGGGAATCAGGGCAGTTGGTTGCCGGGCCGGATATTGTTTCCAGAGGTTTTGTTTACGTGCGGGAATCTGAGGAACTGATGGAAGAAGCCCGGGAAAAAGTAAAAAAAGCGCTGGAAAAGAGTAACGGACAAGATGTTCCCGGGTGGACGGCAATTAAGTCTCAGGTAAGGGATGTATTGGGAAAATTTTTATACGAAAAAACCAGGCGAAGGCCCATGATTCTCCCTATAATTGTGGAGATATAAAATTAAGCGTAGTTTAATTTGTTTTAAAAAAAAGCTGAAAAAGCTTGACAGTTAGGGAAGAAAAGTATTATTATGTTACCTGTATATCCATCTACTAATGATAAGAATTCCTTAGGTGTTTAAACTAGGTCCGGGTAGGGGGGTGACAGGTAGGTATAGTATTTGGTAGATGATAAAAAAACAAGAATCAAGTTTGTTTTTTTTACGGAAAAAGAGTGATTGTAAACGGTGGAAGTCAGGAACAAAAATTTTAAAAGCTTTAAATTATATTAAAAAATTTTTATGGAAGGGACTTTGATAAATGACAGAAGCAAAAGCAATTACTTCTATGATGGAAGAAACGAGAGTCTTTAATCCCCCGGCCGAACTGGTAGAGAAAGCTTATCTAAAAAGTATAGACGAATATAAAGCCCAATGGAAAAGGTCGGTTGAAGACCCGGAAGGTTTTTGGGGCGAAAAAGCGGAAGAAATGCTGGATTGGTATAAAAAGTGGGACAAGGTATTGGTAGAGGATTTTGCTAACGGTAAGCACGAGTGGTTTGTTGGAGGCAAGCTAAACATATCTTACAACTGTATAGACCGTCACCTTAATACCTGGCGCAAAAACAAAGCAGCCATTATTTGGGAAGGAGAGCCGGAAGGCGAAAGTAAAATTTATACTTACCAGCAACTGTACTATGAAGTGTGCAGGTTTGCTAATGTCCTAAAAAAGCTGGGGATTAAAAAAGGCGACCGGGTTGCTATTTACCTGCCCATGATTCCGGAACTGCCCATTGCCATGCTGGCTTGCGCCCGGATTGGGGCGATTCATTGTGTGGTCTTTGGTGGTTTTAGTGCCGAAGCACTGCGCGACCGGATATTAGACAGTGAGTCAAGCTTGCTTATTTGCGTTGATGGCTATTACCGCAGTGGAAGGGTTGTAAACAGCAAAGTTAACGCCGACCAGGCTTTGGCCCAGTGCCCGGACGTAAAAACGGCCGTAGTGGTTAAAAGAATTGGTATGGAAGTAAATATGCAAGCAGGACGCGATTTATGGTGGCAGGAACAAATGTATGCTGAAGATATAAAGCCGTTTTGTGAACCCGAGGTAATGGATGCCGAAGACCCCTTATTTATTCTTTATACCAGCGGCAGTACCGGCAAGCCAAAAGGAGTATTGCATACTACTGCCGGTTATCTTTTATACACCGCCCTTTCGCTTAAGTGGGTTTTTGACCTTAAAGAAGAAGATACCTGGTTTTGCACCGCCGATATTGGTTGGGTAACCGGGCACAGCTATATAGTTTACGGACCTTTAGCCATAGGTACAAGCAGTATAGTGTTCGAAGGAGTCCCCAGTTATCCTAAACCAGATCGGTTCTGGGCCATTGTAGAAAAATATAAAGTAAATCAATTTTACACTGCTCCTACGGCCATCAGGGCTTTAATGCGGGAAGGCGAGGAGTGGACAAAAACACGTGATTTATCTTCCCTGAAAATCTTAGGCAGTGTAGGAGAACCTATTAACCCGGAAGCTTGGATGTGGTATTACAATAACGTAGGCAAAGAAAGATGCCCCATCATGGATACTTTCTGGCAGACAGAAACCGGTGGGTTTGTGATAACCCCGGTGCCGGCAGTTCCCCTTAAACCCGGGTCGGCCACTTTGCCTTTCCCTGGAGTTGATCCCATAATCTTAAGGCAAGATGGTACAGAAGCAGAGGTTAATGAAGGCGGTTGGCTCTGCATGAAAAAACCATGGCCGGGCTTAATGCGCGGGGTGTATGGTGATCCGGAAAGATTTAAAAATACGTATTTTATTCAGTTGCCGGGTAATTACACATCCGGTGACGGGGCCCGGCAGGACGAAGACGGTTATTACTGGCTCATGGGCCGCATGGATGATGTAATTAACGTTTCCGGTCACCGCATCGGTACGGCGGAAGTAGAAAGTGCCCTGGTGTCTCATGAAAAAGTAGCCGAAGCGTCAGTCGTTCCCATGCCGCATGACATTAAAGGACAGGGTATATACGCTTTTGTTACGTTAAAAATAGGGGTCGAAAAGACCAATGAGTTAAAGAAACAGTTGCTGGCCCACGTCCGTAAAGAAATTGGTCCTATTGCTACCCCGGATAAAATTCAGTTTGCGGATGGTTTACCCAAGACCAGAAGTGGTAAAATTATGCGGCGAATTTTAAGAAAGATTGCGGAAGGCGATGTTAGTAATCTTGGCGATACCAGTACGTTGGCTGATCCTGCAGTAGTGGATAATTTAGTAAAAGAAAGAATTTAATTTACCAAAAGGTGGGTGAAGTTTTCACCCACCTGTTTTTATTTTTTAGCGTAGTTTTTTATTCATAATATTTTAGCTGGTGTATTATTAATTATTATAGGGGGAGGTAAAAATGGCTCAGGGGTTATTTGGCACGGCGATAAACTGTATGGACGGCCGGGTGCAGTTGCCCGTAAATGAGTATTTAAAAAGAAACTACCAGCTTGATTTTATAGACACCATTACTGAACCAGGTCCGGTAAAAATTTTAGCCGATAAACAAGCCGGGATAGATTCAATTCACCAAAGGGTAAAAATTTCGGTGGAAGCCCACGGCTCAAAATTAATTGCGGTGGTAGCGCATTACGATTGTGCCGGTAACCCGGTGCCTGAAGAAACCCAATTAAAGCAGTTAAATTCTGCCCTTGAAACTATTCGGGAGTGGAATTATAATGTCCAATGTATTGGTTTGTGGGTGGACGAAAACTGGCAGGTCGTTCCTGTAATGTAATATTTTAAAGGGGGTGATGATTAGCGGTTCTTGTACTTAAGGTTTCTAAAAAGAGGAGTTAAAACAAGTCAGTTTAACAGGAGGTGTAGATTTTGGCGGAAGACGTAAAATTATTTGGGATGAAAGCGGAAAGTGGACGCTGGGTATTTGTAATTTTAGGTCTTATTATTAATCTTTGTCTAGGAAGTATTTATGCCTGGAGTGTATTTAGAAAACCGTTGGAAAATCTTTTTAGCGTTGGCGCAACGGAAAGTTTACTGCCCTTTATTATTTTTCTGGCTTTTTTTGCGGTTTTAATGCCTATAACGGGACCTTTTCTGGATAAGTACGGTCCAAGGTTGTTTACCATTATAGGCGGCATCATTGTGGGTGTAGGCTGGATTTTAGGTGGTAAAGCCACTAGCATGACCCAACTGGCTATTTATTACGGCGTTATAGGAGGAATTGGCGTAGGAATAGTTTACAATTGTCCCATTGGCGTCGCGGGCCGGTGGTTTCCTGACCGCCGGGGTTTGGCCGTAGGGTTAACTGTTCTTGGATTTGGAATTTCAGCTTTAATAACGGCTCCTTTAGCCCGTTCTTTAATTGAAACCAACGGACCACTTGCAACATTACTTTATTTCGGTATTGCCTTTTTAATTATTATTGTAATTTTGGGTATTCCCTTGAAGTTTCCTCCGGCCGGGTGGAAGCCGGCCGGTTGGACACCGCCTCCGGCGGCAGTAGCCACAAAGGACCTTAAGGCAGGGGAAATGTTATCCACCGGTAGTTTTTACGGCTTATGGCTTTGTTATATTATCGGCACTTTAGCCGGTTTAATGGCCATTGGAGTGTCCAGTTCAGTAGGGCAGGAAATTTTTAAACTAAGTGCGGCTACGGCGGCTGTATATGTATCAATATTTGCCGTTTTTAACGGTGTTGGGCGGCCCATTTTTGGTTACCTGGTAGATAAAATAAATGCTCGCAATACAGCTTTAATAAGTTTTGTTATTATTTTTATCGTGGCCATTTTACTGGGTAAGTTTTCCGGGACAGCTTCCTCCACGCTCTACCTGGTTTGTTTCTGCGGTCTCTGGCTTTGTTTGGGAGGATGGCTAGCCATTGCTCCGGCAGCTACCGGGGCTTATTTTGGCACCAAATTTTACGGTCCTAATTATGGGTTAGTTTTTACGGCTTATGGTATTGGGGCTATTATTGGTAATTTACTGGCTGGCCGCTTGCGTGATTTAACGGGCAGCTACGTATCCGTTTTCTTTCCTTGGGTGACTATTTTAGCGGTAGTTGGTTTTATTATTGCCCTAATATTAATGCGTCCGCCAAAGAAGGCATAGATTTACGATAGCGGGAGTAAAAATGCCCAAAACAAATGGCCAGGAGGGGGAAAATGCGGACAGGTGTTTTTTTTCATCCTATCTTTAGCCAAAAGAGTTGGCCGGTAATGGGGGACAAATTTAAAAGATTTCCCGAAGCCATGGCCGGTTCTTTAAAGCTTCCGGAGGTAGAATTAATCGAACCACGCATGGTGGCAGAAGAACTTTTGCTTAAAGTCCACGACCAGAAATATTTACAACAGGTAAAAAAACAATGGTATTATGAAGGAGCAGCGCTATCAGTAGGTGGATGTGTAGAAGCAACAGAAAAAGTATGGCGGGGAGAATTGGACAACGCCCTGGTGTTTAATGTGGCGGCAGGGCATCACGCCAGTCCTGCTTCAGCCTGGGGAGGAACATATATTTCCGATACCGGGCCGGCCGTGGTTAATTTAGAAAATAAGTTTGGTTTGGTAAAAGTGGCCATTTTAGATACCGATAGTCACCATGGCGACGGAACACGGGCGGTGGTTAAGGGAAAAATGAATATCCTCCACGTATGTTTTTGCAGTCAAAATGAGTCTTTAGAACAGGGAACAAAGATAGATGTAGATGTAGGATGGCGTACTGACGATGCTGCATACTTAAATAAAGTACGTCAAACCTTCTTTCCCCTGGTGGAGAGCTTTAAGCCGGGTATTATTCTGCACCTTTTAGGTCACGATACCTGTCAGGGAGACTATGGTGACCGGGGTTTAAGTATGGACTTTTTTCTCTGGCTGGTAAAAGAAGTTAAAGAAGTTGCTCAACGGGTATGTGGCGGAAAATATGTTGTGGTTACCTTGGGAGGGGCACGGGCTGATGTGGCGGAGTATATTTTCCCCCAAATTATCCGCCTTCTGGCCACCGAAGAAAATTAAAATAAAAAAATAAATATTCTTCTTGTCAAAATAGCTTAACTTGTGCTAAAATTTAATTGAAAGAAAAAACCCTGCGGTGTACGTAGTTATTTTGAAGTTTTGAACCAACAGTTATTAAAGGGGAGCTTGGCTCTGTCATTGGCTTGCAGGACTCTTCGTTAGAAGAGGAAGCAAAAAAATGACAGGAAGGCACCCGCCTGTGGAGAGCAGGTTCAAGAAACTTTGTGGTAAATTACGGCACAAGCGGGGGGCTTCTTTAGGGTTAAAAAACACGCCTGAAAAGGCGTGTTTTTTTTAGTTAGACTTGATTATTTAACTAGAAAAATGACCATACTATTAACAAACAAGTAAAAAATAAAAAACAACAAGTAAAAAATAAAAAAGGAGAGATATTATGACAGACATTGGGATTAAAGAATTTTTTGTGAAAGCAAACAACCGTTTACCTGATGAGGCAGAAAGGGTCCTTAGGGCGCTAATTGAGGAAGGAAGTATGAATAAAGAAGAACTTTCCTTAACGGCTAGAGTAAAACGGGCCGTACTTGACCATATCATTATGCAGCTTTACGCCTTGGGACTGGTAGAAGTATCAACGGAAGGAAAAAGTAAAATTTGCAGTTTAACTAAATTAGGAAATGATTTTATTTACTTAGTCAAAGCCGGGTAAAAACTACCCGGCAATTTTCTACCACCTGATAAGCACATAATAACCTAAATATCATAATATGCCATGAAAACCTTTTCTGACCACATCCTACCGACCGTTAATTGCTGATTGTTGACCGCTGAGGGCAGGGTTGACGATTTTTCTATAATATGCTAGAGTAAAGTTAAAATTAGGATAAATAAACTCTATAATGCTCCCACCCTAACCCCCTTCCCCCTCTTGAAGGTGGAGGAAAAAAGAGTCCCCTTCCCCCTCTTGAAGGTGGAGGAAAAAAGAGTCCCCTTCCCCCTCTTGAAGGTGGAGGAAAAAAGAGTCCCCTTCCCTCCCCTGAAGGTGGAGGAAAAAAGAGTCCCCTCCCCTCCCCTGAAGGTGGAGGAAAAAAGAGTCCCCTTCCCTCCCCCTTTGAGGGGGAGGGTTAGGGTGGGGGTGTAGTCTTAAGTCAGGGGGGAGAAACAGTGTCTAAAATTTATTTTGATCATAGCGCTACCACCCCGGTTCACCCGGTGGCAGCAATTGAGTTGTACCGGTTTTTAACCGATAATTTTGGCAACCCTACCAGTATACACTACTTTGGGCGGCAAGCGCGTGAAGCAGTTGAAGAAGCCAGGGAAAAAGTTGCTTTAGCCATTGGTGCTTTAGATAAAGAGATTATTTTTACCAGCGGGGGGACCGAGGCAGACAATATGGCCATACATGGCTTGGCTTACGCCAACCGCCACCGGGGTAACCATATTATTACTTCGGCGGTGGAACATCATGCGGTGCTTAATACCGTAAAGGCTTTAACCAGAGAAGGTTTTACAGCCAGTATTTTGCCGGTAGACAGGTACGGCAGGATAAATGTTAATGACGTTGCCGCCGCTATTACAGATAAAACAATTCTTATAACTATAATGCACGCTAATAATGAAGTAGGCACAATTATGCCTCTGATGGAAATTGGACGGCTGGCTAAAGAAAGAGGCATTTATTTTCATACTGATGCCGTCCAAAGTTTTGGCAAAATCCCGGTTCGGGTAGATGACCTGGGGGTTGACCTTTTATCAATTTCCGGGCATAAAATATACGGTCCCAAAGGGATTGGCGCTTTATACCTTTGCCAGGGGACACGATGGGAACAAACTTTGTTTCACGGTGGGGCGCAAGAACAACTGCGGCGCGCGGGGACCGAAAATACACCGGGAATTGTTGCTTTAGGTAAAGTGGCCGAAATAGCGGTAAATGAGTTAGAACAGGAAGCAAACCGTTTAATTAAATTGAGGGATAAATTAATTAAGGGCATAACCCAAAAAATTAAGGGCGCTTATTTAACCGGTCATCCTACCGAACGCTTGCCTAATCACGCCAGCTTTTGTTTTGAATTTATGGAGGGCGAATCTTTATTGTTAAATCTAGACCAAAGAGGAATTGCCGCTTCCAGCGGCGCGGCTTGTACCGCCGGTTCCTTAGAGCCTTCCCACGTTTTAACGGCTATGGGCATTCCCTTTGAAATAGCCCATAATTCTTTACGACTTTCCCTGGGCAGGGACAATACGGCGTTGGAAGTAGAGCATTTTCTAGAAGTATTTTCCTCTATAACCGGAGAGCTTCAGGTTAATCCTTGATTAAGCGACAAATATATAAATACAAGGACAATCTTACTTGATTTTAAATATATGTATTTTTTAAATAAAGTTGGGGTATGCTTAAAATAAAGGAGGCTACAAAGAATGAATTGTCCGGTATGCAAGGGCAAGGTTACCGGAAAGGTAGGCTTAAACCAGTATTATTGCTGGGATTGTTGTGTGGAATTCCGCTTGTTTAAAGAAGGAGTTCAGGTTAATGAAATTAAAGAAGATGGTAGTTTAGCCGCTTTTGGGCTTCAAAAATAAAATAAATTAATTAGCTTTTGGGGGGTGAAGGTATAGTGAGCCGGGGCTTCTGGCGCAGCGCGGTTGCGGCAGGAATATTGGGGTTAATTGCGGCCAGATTATTAACGCGTCCCACCCGTCAAACCAGGAAAAATTGGCTGGAAATAGTTGATTCCTCCCATACCAAATTAGTAAAACAAAGGCTTGTTAAAGAACTAAATAAAATTATCGCTAATCTGGTGAAATAAATAATTAAACCAGATTCTGGCCCGTCTATCCTAAAGGCTTGACACTATTAGTTTGCGTTAGGTATAATTAGGCTACAACCACTAATTGGGAGAGGTTAAGGGGGTTTTAGTCTGACGGGCAAAGAGATTAGAGCAAAATTTTTACGGTTTTTTAAAGAAAAGGGGCACTGTATTTTACCCAGCGCTTCCCTCGTTCCTGCTAATGACCCCAGTATTTTGTGGACCGCCGCGGGTATGGTGCCTTTTAAGCCCTATTTTACCGGGACTCTTAAGCCTGAGGCGCTAAGGGTGGCAACCTGTCAAAAATGCTTACGGACGCAAGATATTGAGGCCGTAGGTCGTAGTGCCCGTCACCATACTTTTTTTGAAATGTTGGGTAATTTTTCTTTTGGCGATTATTTCAAAAAAGAAGCTATCGTATGGGCGTGGGAATTTGTTACCAAGGTATTGGTTATTCCGGTCGATAAATTATGGATTAGTATTTATCAGGATGATGAGGAAGCCTTTGATCTTTGGCGCCAGGAAGTTGGAATTTCCGCCGCGCGAATTGTACGTTTAGGAAAAGAAAATAATTTTTGGGAAATTGGTACCGGGCCCTGCGGCCCTTGTTCGGAACTATATGTTGATTTAGGTGAAAATTATGGTTGTGGTGAAAAGCACTGTCAGGTAGGCTGTGAGTGCGATCGTTTTTTGGAAATCTGGAATCTGGTGTTTATTCAGTATTACCGTGATGAAGAAAATAATTACCATCCTTTGCAAGTCAAGGGAATAGATACGGGAATGGGTCTTGAACGGGTAGCCCAGGTCAAGCAAGGGGTGGACAACAGCTACGGTACCGATTTATTTCGCGAAATTATAAACTTTGAGCAAAAGCTAAGCGGGGTGAAATACGGCGCGGATTCAAGAGGTGACCGGGCGTTAAAAATAATTGCCGATCACTGCCGGGCTATAACCTTTGCCCTGGCGGATGGGGCTGTTCCTTCTAATGAAGGAAGAGGTTATGTTTTAAGACGTTTGCTGCGGCGGGCGGGCCGTTTTGGGCGAAACTTAAATTTAACCGGACCATTTCTGGACCAGGTTGCGGAAGTGGTCATTAAACAAATGGCGGATACCTATCCGGAGTTAGCGGCCAACAAAAAACAAATCTTGAGGGTAATAAATACAGAAGAAGAACGCTTTAGTGAAACGCTGGCTTTAGGAACAGATATTTTAAACCGGATAATTGAAGATGTTCGCCGCGCCAAACAAACAGTTATTACGGGCGAAGATGCTTTCCGGCTTTACGATACTTACGGCTTTCCTTTAGAGCTGACCATTGAGATTGCTGCGGAAGAAAATTTAACGGTTGACGAAGAAGGTTTTAAACTGGCCATGGAGAAACAGCGGCAAAGGGCCCGGGAGGCCAGGTCAAAGACAGATTATTTGCCGGCCAAAGAAGCTTTATATAAAACCGTGCGGGAGCGCTACGGGGAAACAAGCTTTGTAGGCTATGACCAGTTGGTTGGACAGGCGTGCGTCTTGGCCATAATTAAGGATGACCGGCAGGTTACGGAAGCACCGGAAGAAGAAGAGGTAGAAATTATTTTAAGCCTTACGCCCTGTCATGCTGAGGCGGGCGGGCAGGTAGCCGATATAGCCTTAATTACGGCGGAAGACTTGGTGGTAGAAGTGCTAAATGTCACCAGGCCGGTGGAAGGGTTATATGTCCACACGGGTAAAATAAAAAGCGGAAAGTTAAAAGAAAATCTTCAAGTTACCGTAGAAGTAGATGCCGTGCGCCGCCAAAATGTTAGCCGTAATCATTCGGCTACCCATATACTCCAATGGGCTTTAAAAAAATTATTAGGTAATCATGTGCAGCAGGCCGGTTCTCTGGTGGAACCCGGGCGGTTGCGTTTTGACTTTACTCATTATGCCGCTATAACCCCGGAACAATTACGGCAAATTGAAGAAACCGTTAACCAGGTAGTATGGGATAATTTACCGGTAGAAATTTTTCAAACTTCTTTGGAAGACGCTCAAAATATGGGAGCCACCGCTTTATTCGGGGAAAAATACGGCGAACAGGTGCGGGTGGTGAAAATGGGTGACTTTAGTTTAGAGCTTTGTGGAGGCACCCACCTTAAATCTACCGGTGAAGTCAGTATTTTTAAAATAACCGGCGAAAGCAGTATTGGGGCAGGTTTAAGGCGAATAGAAGCCGTTACCGGAAGCGGAGCGTGGCGTTATCTTAAAGCGCAGGAAGAATTAATGGCGGAAGCCGGCCGTTTGCTTAAAGTTGCCCCGGAAGAAGTACTTATACGCCTTGCCAACCTGGTCAAGGAAATAAAAGATTTGGAACGTGAAAATATAAAGTTAAAGGCCAGGCTGACCCGTTATGAGACCCAAGCTCTTTTGGAGCAGGTAACGGATTTTAACGGGGTAAAAATTTTAGCCGCGCAAACCCCCGCTCAAGATATGGACAGCCTGCGGGCAATGGTGGATTTGCTTCGGGAACACCTGAAGCCGGGGGTAATTCTTTTAGGAAGCGCTACTTCCGGGCGCGTAAATTTAGTAGCGGCCGTAACCGAAGATTTAACTAAACAGGGGCTTCACGCCGGCAAGCTGGTTAAGGAAGTAGCGCCTATTGTTGGCGGCGGCGGCGGCGGCCGTCCTGAAATGGCGCAGGCAGGAGGAAAGGATGCCGCGCGGCTGCAGGAGGCCTTAGACAAGGCTTACGGGGTAGTAAAAAAGCAGTTGCTGGCCAAAGGATAATGAAGGCTGGAAGCAATTAGTCAGCATCCATAAAAAGGTGGAGAGATAATTTGGGGCAGGATAATTTTGAGCAGACCATTATTTTTAAAGTTCAAGCCGAAGAGGCTAATCAAAAACGCGCCATACTTTTAAAAGTGTACGCCGCTTTAAAGGAAAAAGGCTACCACCCGATTAATCAGATGGTGGGTTATTTATTGTCCGGGGACCCGGCTTATATTACCAGTCACAACAACGCTAGAAGTTTAATTAAAAGTTTTGAACGGGATGATCTTTTGGAAGAATTATTAAAAAATTATCTTGAAAAATAAAAAGGGGAAAGAATGTTTTGTACTGTGGGGTATTGGGTAGTACCGGGATAAAAGTATCTTGCCTTTGTTTCGGGACCCTTACCATAGGACCCCTGCAGGCCGGGTTGCCAATTAACCAAGGAGCGAACTTAATCCGTTACGCCATAGATAAGGGCGTTAATTTTCTGGATACGGCCGAACTTTACGGCACCTATCCTTATATCAGGCAAGCGTGTCAAGGCTTAAATAAAGAAGTAATTATTGCCACCCGTTCTTATGCCTATACCGCTCAGGATATGCAAGACAGCGTAAAAAAGGCCTGTCGGGAATTGGGACGCGCGTACATTGACGTTTTTTTACTCCACGAAATGGAATCCGCTTCGCTTATAAAAGGACACTGGCCGGCTATGGAATATTTACTTAAGGCAAAAGAGGCAGGTTTAGTCCGGGCACTTGGTATTTCTACCCATACGGTGGCCGGAGTACGTGCCGCTACGTTAATCCCAGAAATTGATATTATTCATTGTTTAATCAATCTAGACGGAATAGGGATAAGCGATGGAACGTCAAAAGACATGCTGGCGGCAATCAGGCAAGCCGCGCTTTTTAATAAAGGACTTTACGGAATGAAAGCCTTGGGTGGGGGTCATTTAATTTCCCGCTCTGAAGAAGCTTTAAGTTTTGTGTTGCATATTCCGGAACTGGCTTCTTGTGCGGTAGGAATGCAAACAAAGGCAGAGGTAGACTATAACGCCGCTTTTTTTAGCCGGCAAAAAGTACCGGCGGTGACTTTAAAACAATTAAAGCAGCAGATAAAGCAGCAAAAAAGGCGTTTACATATTGAAAATTGGTGTACCGGTTGCGGACGCTGTGTGGAACGTTGCAGCGCCAAGGCTCTTTTTGTGGCCGGCGGGCAGGTTAAAGTAAATGAATCTCTTTGCCGCTTGTGTGGCTACTGCGGGGGTGTTTGCCCGGAATTTTGCCTTAAAATTATTTAAGGGGTGTTTTTTTGCGCATTATGGGTTTAGATTTGGGGGAAAAAACCATTGGGGTGGCCTTAAGTGACCCTTTAGGTTGGACGGCCCAGAGCATAAAGGTAATTAAAAGGGATAAAAATAACAAAGAACGGGAAATAAAATTGTTGGAGGAACTTATCCAATCTCATCAGGTAGAAAAAATAGTAGTAGGGTTGCCCTTAAACCTGAATGGTACCATGGGGGAACAAGGGCGCAGGGCCCTAGCCTTTGCGGCAAGGCTGCGCCAATTCTTTAAGCTGCCCGTTGACCTTTGGGATGAACGCTTAAGTACGGTAACGGCTGAAAAGATTTTGCTGGAGGCAGACACCTCCCGTAAAAAACGAAAGCAGGTAATTGATAAAATTGCCGCGGCGGTCATCTTGCAAGGGTATTTAGAAGCCCTAAAAAATAAAGAGGTAAACTTTTCTTGACACAGACCCGTTGTTTCAGTTAGAATAGGCATAACTTGTAAAAAGAGGTGAAATAAATGCTGGAGAGAGAAGATACAATTACCTTAATTGACGAAGACGGAGAAGAACAAGATTTTTTTATTGTGGATGAACTGACGGTGGAGGGCAATAAATATGCCGTTTTATTGTCCCTGGAAGAAGAGGAAAGCGTTGAAGACGAAGAAGACGAAGAAGACGAAGAAGACGAAGAAGACGA
>JJNX02000028.1 GCA_000681355.2 Peptococcaceae bacterium SCADC1_2_3 | reverse complement strand
GGGACGGTCAACACGGATTTGCGCAATTGCCATCCTTCCTATAACTGATACTGTATCTATTATTTGCCTTCATCTTTATTTGTGATGAAGGTTTTTTTCCGGGCAACTGCGCAACCAATCCGAAGTGTTATATGCAGTGCCGGGCAAATTATCGTATTTTATTTCTCCAATTCTGGAATTTCTTCTTCTTCCGCAATAGGTCTTTTAAGTAAATGTTTTGGTAAAAATGCCATATTGGCTATCACTGTTGGAATAACCGCGCCGCCTATTACTACGGCTACTAAATATGAATATTGTTCTTTTGTAACTATACCGTGTGTTAATCCGTACAATGCTGATATTGTTCCAAAAGTAAGTCCGGTTGACATCAATAAAGTATAATACCAGGTTTCTTTTTTATTGTTGTTTCTAAATTGCTTAATCACAGGTTGTAAACCTAATATTTTTGATAAAACTTTTCCGGCAAAAAGCACTAAAAATATCGCTGGTGCAGAGATGACAGCCGGTAATGATACTAAAGCTCCAGCTCGTAAAAAGTAGAAAGGGGTCAAGAATCCTATTGTTAATGTCCTTATCCTTCTTATAAAAAAATTATCTTTACTTATTGTTCCCGCAAGAACCATCCCTGCAATATAAGCTGGTAAAACTGCCTCACTTCCAGCCCATAATGCAAGGGCACCTAATCCGAACAAAAGGAATAATATCCACTTTGTTCTTATTGCTGCCGTTTTAAACCCGTAAGCACGGGTTAAAAAGGAAGTAATGGATGGCATTATGAAAAAAGCGATCCCTGAAACAACAATAAAAATAATTGTTTTATAATCGAAAGGAGCAAATATCAGCCCAAGAACAATTACGGTTCCGAGGTCATTAATAAAGCATGAGCCTAAAATACCTTTTCCAAATTCAGTTTTATTAAAACCATATTCCAACATTACTACATACACGACAGCCATTGATGTGGTTGATAAAGCTATCCCAGCCAATAAACAGGCTTGTAAATTCCATCCGACCGAGAGCGAATCTTGCGAGTAAAGTACAGCTGATGAATGGAGCTGAAAACCCAATAAACCCAATGACTGATGATTCTTTTATTTTGGCTTTTAATGAAACAGGATCCAATTCAGCTCCGGCTAAAAATGTCAAAATTATTGCTCCAGTGCCAGCGATGAATTTCAACCAATCGGAGTCTGCTTTTAATGAGTCGGAACCAAAAAGATAAGTAGTGGCGTAACCTGCAATAGCTCCAATGCAAATTTTCATTAAAGCCATCGACATTTTGAAACGATTGGCTAAAATGGTAGCAAGTATTGCTAATGCAAGCCATATTGTAGCGATAAAATAAATTTCTAACATAGGGTTCACCTCATAAATTATTTTTCTGCAGAAGTCATCAGCCAATTGGCATTTATGAGGGAGACTTCATTCCCTATGTCATATACTTATATGTAACCTAATTATATATAATTTTTCAATACTTTTCTTTCATTGCCCAGCATTACGCCTATACCTAATCTGGCTGAATAGCTGTAATGCATTCCTTATGTAATATTATGTCATTTATCACCTCCCGGCTTCAGATTTAAAATATCCAAAGGGCTTTTTATTTTACCTAAAGACTTGCTGCTTACATGAGTATAAATCTCTGTTGTTTTGCTGTCTTTGTGTCCCAGTAATTCCTGCATAAACCTCAAATCAGTTCCGCCTTCCAGTAGATGGGTGGCAAAACTATGTCTTAAGGTATGCACAGATGCATCTTTTCTTATCCCTGCCTTTTTACTGGCATTTTCTAAAATCTTTTCTACTGTTCTTGTTGTTAAATACCTGCCTTCTTTTGCTCCATCAAAAAGCCACTTCTGTGGCTTATATTGTCTCCAATATGCTTTCAAAACTTCTAATGCTCTCTCAGAAAGGTAAACCTTTCTGCTTTTTTTGCTATTGAGAGTGACCGAATTTTGTTTCCTAAATACCTCTAAGTATCTCTTACTCCATAAAAAGTTTAGGTTCGGCTTCGCTTCGCTCGGACAGGCTAGAAGCCTGCCCTACTAATTTTAAGTGCTTATAGGCTAAAGAGGTGGCCACCCGGCCGCGCGGCGTACGGTTAAGCAGACCTGCCTGCAGTAAATACGGCTCATACACGTCTTCTATGGTATCCTTTTCCTCTCCGGTGGCGGCAGCTAAAGTGTCCAGTCCTACGGGGCCGCCGGTAAATTTTTCAATAATTAAATGCAAGATTTTACGGTCGGTATAATCTAATCCTAAAGAATCCACCTCAAAAAACTGCAAGGCCTCTTTAGCTATTTCACCGTTAATTATTCCGGTCGCCCGCACCTGAACATAATCACGCACCCGCTTTAAAAGTCTAAGACAAACGCGCGGGGTACCTCTTGACCGGTCAGCAATTTCTGCCGCCCCTTCTAAGTCAACCGGTATTTTTAAAATGGCTGCTGCCCGGTAAATAATTTGCACCAGTTCGCTTTGCTGGTAATAATCCAGGCGACCGATAATGCCAAAGCGATCGCGCAAGGGGGAAGTCAGCAAACCCGCCCGGGTGGTAGCCCCAATTAAAGTAAAGGGGGACAAGTTCAAGCGCAGGGAACGCGCTCCGGGACCCTTGCCAATGATAATGTCTAAAGCAAAATCCTCCATGGCCGGGTAAAGTATTTCTTCCACCGGCCGGCTTAGACGGTGAATTTCATCAATGAACAACACATCGCTGGCAGACAGGTTGGTTAAAATAGCCGCTAAATCTCCGGGACGCTCAATAGCCGGGCCGGAAGTAATCGAAATATTTACGTTTAATTCATTAGCAATAATACCGGCCAGGGTAGTTTTTCCTAAACCTGGCGGACCGGAAAGTAAAATATGATCCAAAGTTTCTTCACGGCTTTGGGCTGCTTTAATAAAAATATCCAAACTTTCTTTGATTTTGGTTTGACCAATAAAATTTATTAACTTTCGCGGCCGCAAGCTATTTTCAATCTGGTCATCCTCTGCTTTAAAAATTGGGGAGAGAAGACGTTCTTTCACAATATAATCACCTGCCTGTTTCCCGGATAAATTACTTTTGTCTGCCTATCCACTGTAAGGCCTGCTTTACCATTTCACCGGCTTTTAGGTTATCTTTCTCCTTTGCCGGGATACGCCAAAGCGCTTTTTTAGCCGCGGCAGCATCAAAACCAAGGGCTATTAAAGCCGCCAGCGCGTCTTTTTCTTCTCCGTCAAAATCTTGAATTTGCGTAAGGTCTATCTCCTCGCCTTTGGCGATTAGCACATCCTTTAATTCCAATATCATCCGCCGGGCTGTTTTTTTTCCTATCCCTGGCGCTGACGAAAGCACATTTACGTCTTCCTTAATAATGGCTAAACGCAGCGCTTCCGGATCAAAAGCAGAAAGAACTTTTAAGGCCCCTTTCGGTCCAATCCCATCTACATTCAGCAGGCGGCGAAAGAGTTCTAATTCAGCGGACGCAAAAAAACCAAACAAAGACAGGTTATTTTCTTGAACTATAAGACAGGTAAAAAGCCGTACTTCCTGACCTGATGAAGGCAAGCGGCCGGTAAGCGAAGAAGGAACATAAACCCCGTAACCAATGCCGTTTACCTCAACGGTTACCATTCCGTTTCGAGCTTCTACCAGCGTACCCCGAAGAAAATTAATCAATTTCGCCGGCCCCCTGATTTTTGCTTTCATTTATTTCATTTATTCACTATTCTACATTTATTCTACATTCAAAAGCTATTTCCTCTTATTGAAAATGGTTTAGGTCATTATTAAGGGGAAACGTGTGTTACGGTCGTAAAACTATTTTGTTTCACAGACAAATAAAAAAACTAGACAAGTAAAAAAAGTTTGTATTTAGAATGAAAACAAAAATGAGAGGAGGAGGTAAAAAAAGTTATGAAAATGGAAAAGGATTTGTAAAACTCAACAGCAAACTAGACATTCTTACTGCATCACTAAAAAAAAATATAACGAGAGGGAAAAATTATGGAAAAAAGAATTTGAAAAACGCAACTCTAAGGGAGAAAAAGCTTGTTAGACTACTCACTTCTTTCACGGAAATGGGTAAAAAGATCGCTAATAAAGAGAGGTAGGTTTCATTGAAATTATTTAAGAAATTTCTTTTTATATCGGTTTTGATTGGTATGCTCACATTAATTGTTACGCCAAGCTTTGCTAAAAGTGTCTATGTAAGAGGATATTTTCGCAAAGATGGGACTTATGTGAGCCCGTATTACAGAAGTGCTCCCGACAAATCTCTATACAATAACTGGAGTTTTTCGGGAAATGTTAACCCTTATACGGGAAAATTTGACTCACGTAATTATTATAGTTGGGATCGTTCTTACTCAAGTTAGCGCCCTTCGGGCGGACTTTTATTCTTCCCCTGTTTCTGCCCACTCTAAATGCCTTTTTATTGCTTATGTTGCCTGACCATTTATGATTATGGTAGTATCTTCCCAGATAAAAGAGGGGGGATATGAAGAAGGCTCTGAGTATTCCGTTAAATACTGCCGCATTTAACAACTCAAAGCCCTCACCACGCATGATGATTATAGCATATATAGAAGTCATTAAAAACGCTTCAATTTGTTTATCAGGCTTTTCATCTGGTTTGTCTTCTGCATATTTAATAAACGTGCAAAAGCCCTTCTCTGATTTCTTATCTGCTGTTTCGATATACTGCTGCCAATTTACTCCATAGAGTTGCGCCATCTTATCAGCAAGAATAGAAGAATAAAATCGAAGTTGTTTCAGTTTGTCATGTGCAACTAGATTTGTCCGCATAAGCCAAACAACATCAGGTTCAATGTATATCTTTGCTTCAATGTTATCTGCACCCGCCCAGATTTTTGCCGCTGCTTTGTGCTGACCATCGAAAACGAGAACAACATTTCCATCGACCCTACAAATTGATGGTTGTAATTGTGTATTGACACGAAGGTGACGATATAAATCCCATAAATGGTCAAGAATTAAAGGTCTGGGTTGCAATTCGAGTTCTCCTTCCTCTTTTCCGTCATTTAATATATTCTTCGTCGGAACTAAAGCATAGAAGTAACTCATTTTTGTTATCGGGCACTGATAAACTCGATATGCTTCAAGCTTAGGAGGATGGATTTTGTCTTTGTCTTGAAAGAACTTCACAGTTATTTTCGTTTGGTTGGGATCAAAATCATATTGAATCGGAAACCCGAAGTCATTACTATACTTGAAGGTAAGGACATCATTAAGTTTTGCTTGCTTCCCGGCCGATTCAAATCTTTCAAAGAAACTCTCCATTTGAAGTTTGTCTCTATACTCAGACAAGGTCATATCTTTCTTTGCAAGATTATGGTTTTTACAGACCGGAGCGATATTGTCAAGAGAAGTTCCTTCAACCTTCACAAAAGGTTCAATATGATCAAACTGAATTTCTTTCTCGTTATCTATTTTCTCGTTGTCCACAAAACAATGGACAAATCCATCTACTTGCCGATACATTAAAATAAGTTTTGATTTCCCGGCATTAGTTATTTGTCTTTTCATATGTTAAGACTAGACTAAGGTGGAGTTGGACAGGTGGATTTAGTGGAGAAGCATTGATTAGTGGAACTGTTGAATATATAAAAGGCGTAACATATTGGGGAACAGATGTTTCTGTCGGTATAGGTGTGCCGGGTGCTGCGGTTTATTCACTTGCCGGGTATACTTGGGTAACAAAACTTTAAGCTTTGCTGTTTTTTTGGGAGGGGCAGGTTATTAGATAGTGCAGGTCTCCGGCAAAGTCACGTTAAACGCTAATCAGTGACAGAGTAAGTTCGGGATTCCACCCCGGTTTGCGTAGGCTGGAGGCAATATTCTTAAATCCATGCAGATGCAAAAGACTAATTGCCAAATTGCGAAAGGAATGCAGCCCCACCTTTGATGATCTGGTATGACTGTCGTATTGGCCTGATTTCAAAAAGGGGCTGCATCTATAAAAAATATACCTAATATTTAATCAGTCTTAATACCCTAATTGAGGGTTGATTCTGTAGATTATTAAATAAATTATAAAGGTGTTATCTATGCCTGGAATAATATTTAGTTTAATTCTCGGATTCCCTTGACTACTGTCATTTGACAGTTTAAAATTTAAGAAGGGGGGTTTTAGATGACAATTCTAGAGCTAACCGAAATAGCAAAAAAAAGGGTTTTAATTTGGGCGGCAATCCTTTACGAACTATTAGGTATTATATCCACACCGGCCTATTAAAAAGGCCGATGGATTAATCGATTATTACAAAAAAAGAGGATTATCTCTTCAGGAGATCAAAAATAAAATAAGTGAACAACTATATTGGTCAGATGAGGTTCTGAAATTTATTGCCGGATATAAAGATGAGTTTCCGGAATCAGCATTTTTAAAAAACGAACCGATCAAAAGGGGAGAATTAGCCTTTTTTCTTTCTAAATATATGGAAGAGATTAAATGCGGCTCTATTGATAAAAATCTTATCAACCAGGCATTTCTTGATAAAGATGGCAATATTACTGATTTTCCTTTAGAGAATGAGGGTTTATTTTCTGAGTAAAGATTACTTGGGAGAGAAAAGAAAATCCCCGAAGATATTTTTTCGACGGAAGGGGAATAAGTTACTTGGACCCACGCCAATTTATCCGGTAGGCAGCAGAAAATGAAGCTTATCATTTAACAGAGTATGCTTTACAAGAGGCGGATAAAGATAACTTATCGGTAACCGATTTGGAAAACGTTATGCTTCGGGGAATTATCAATCAAAGGGATCGAAAAAATAACAGGTATAGGTTAAGGCATAAAGAAGTACAAATAGTCGTAGAAATATGTTCCGGGCAAGTAATTGTTGTCACCGTTATGAAAGATAAGAAAGAGGTGTGAAAAATGCCGGTGGCATGTATTTGTGGGGGTAAAACTAAAGAAAAAAAGGTGACCGTGGAAAGGCGCTTAAGGGGGGGTAACGTTCTCTTTAAAGGTGTTCCCGCCTTTGTTTGCCAAGAGTGCGGTGAACGTTATTTTACTGCTAAAACAGTGAAAAGAATGGATTATCTCTTGTCGCAAAAAAAGGAGGAAAAAGAAATTAATTTTTCCGTAGACCCAAAAGAGCAATATTTTGAAGATATTTTAAAATTGATGAATCAGCAAAACATAATGCCTGATGGAGTTGCCTTAAACCAGCCGGTTTCGTTGTCGGAAGTTTTTTTAACCATCAACAGGATAAAATCAATAACGGATAAAATCGCCTGACTTTTCTTTTCTCTTTTAAAGGATCATGTTGCAAAATGGCTTATTTTTCTTCTAAAAAACCATTTGCAAAAAATTCAGGATTACAATTAATGGTAAATCAGTTACAGTAACAGGTCAAAATGTGTTCAAAATAGCAAATATCAAGTTGTTTTAGGTGCATTTTTCTTGTTTTACCTGCTTTGGGGAAGCAGCCGTCTTTCCCGATTCCCTCGGGAACAGGGCTGATCACATTAGTTTGGCGGGTGGCCATTTCTTCTCTGATCTTGCCTGTTCCGTAAGCTGTATCAAAGATTGCTTCCTTTGACCGGCGCTCTTCGGGCAAGTGCATCGACAAGCGCAAAGGTCGCCTCCGAATCGTGGGTATTACCAAAAGTTCCGGCAACAGCGGTAATGAATTTACTTTCTTTGTCCATGGCGGTGTGGCCTTTATAACCGTCCTATTTTGTTTTTACTTGTATTTTTAGCCTAACTTGGTTAAAATGTTACCAAAGATCTTAAATAAAGAACGGGGGCTTTTTTTTGAAAAGGGTGGTCAGTGTTAGCCTGGGTTCTTCCCGCCGGGACCACAAAGTTAAGGTAGCCTTATTTGGAGAAGAATTTGAAATAAGCCGGCGGGGAACTGACGGAAATTTTGACCAGGCCATTGCTTTATTGCAAGAATTAGACGGTAAGGTAGATGCTATTGGTTTAGGAGGAATTGATGTTTATCTTTACGCCGGTAAAACCCGCTACGTGGTTCAAGATGGTTTAAAATTAATGCAGGCAGTGCATAAAACACCGGTGGTGGACGGAAGCGGCTTAAAAAATACCCTGGAGCGGGAGACAGTATACTTTTTGCGGCAAAACACGGACCTTTTGCCCCCGAAAACAAAGGTTTTAATGGTCAGCGCGGTAGACCGCTTTGGAATGGCCGAAGCATTTACCTCTTTAGATTGTGAAGTTACCTATGGGGATTTAATATTTTCCGCCGGTATTCCTTACCCCATTTCAACCCTGGAAGAACTAGAAGAAATTGCCCACAAAACTTTACCGGATATGTGCCAGCTTCCCTTTCACATGCTTTACCCCACGGGGAAAAAACAGGAAATCCAGGATGAAGAAAAAATAAAAAAATTTGGCCATTATTACTTGGAAGCTCAAGTAATTGCCGGTGATTTTCACCTGATCAGGCGTTACCTGCCCCCCTTAAAAGGGCAAACCATAGTTACCAATACTACGACTACCGAGGACGTCGCTTTTTTACGGGAAAAAGGGGCCGGACACTTGGTGACTACTACCCCGGAGTTTCAAGGACGCTCCTTTGGAACAAACGTAATTGAGGCTGTTATGGTGGCGCTGTTACAAAAACCATGGCCAGAAATCACCCCTGAGGATTACCTGAATTTATTAAAGCAATTGGATTTTAAACCCCGGATATTAAAATTAAACTAGATAAGATCAGGAGGCCTTGGTTTTGTGGCTGAACACAGTGAGATTACCGCCAGTTTACGTGCCTTTCAAGAAGGCTACAATAAGAATAAGCGTTTAAAAAAAATGAATGCTGACTGGGACCGGGTAGTCCTGGTACAGGCTAATGACATACCTTCGGAGCATACTTTAATCTTGCGCAAGGGTGAACTTACCATTCAGGAAGGACCACCGGAAAAACCTGATATTAAAATTATTTCGGACAGTGAAACGCTGGCGGACATGTTTTACGGGGACATTACCCCCACCCAGCCATACCTGAACGGAACATTAAAGGTGTTGGGTACAGAAGATGACGTTGTGCGTTTAGACTTTATTTCCTTAATGATTTGGGGCGAGTAAAAAAATGGGTTTAAAGAAAGTACTCACTTTACGAACTATAGTAGCCACCAGCGCCGGACTAACCCTGGCCACTTCCACCTTTGTGGCGGCTGTTCAAGTAGCCGGCTTTTTGGCCGGAAACGCCGCCTGGCTGGCTATTCTTACCAGCGGTCTTTTATGCTTTTTGGCTGCGGCCTGCTTTTCGGAGCTTAACGGACAGCTTCCTTCAGCGGCAGGCATCCGGCTTTATTTTGGACGGGCTTTTAATGATAATTTAGCCCTGGTTATCTCTCTCTTTTACATGGCCGTAGTTATGGGCATAGTAGGGGCAGAAAGCTTTATTTTGGCCCGGGTGCTTAGTTATGCTATGCCGGCAATCCCCCCTCTGGTCTGGATTATAGTCATGTTTGTAATTGCAGCCTGGATAAACATCCGCGGGGTAAAAATTGCCGGCAATTTTCAAGATATTATTACCTACGGTTTAATGCTCTCTATAATTGTGCTGGTTGTTCTTGCCTTCGGAAAAATTAATTTTCGGCCGGAAAATCTAACGGCGGTTGGAGGACCGGGAAATCTGATTCAAGCGGTGGCTTTGGGTGTTTTTATATTTGTGGGATTTGAGTGGGTTACCCCCCTGGCGGAGGAATCTACCGACACAAAACTAATTTCCAAAGGAATGTTAATTGCCGTTGGCCTTTTAAGTATTGTTTACGCTTTATTTGCGGTAGCCGTATCCTCTACCGTACCAAAGGAAGCGTTAAAGCACTCGGTAATTCCTCATTTATTATTTGCGGAAAATCTCCTGGGAAAAACCGGGGTTATTTGGATGACCATAATATGTCTGGGGGCCTCCATAACTACCTTTAACGCAGGGTTACTCAGTGTTTCCCGTTTTCTTTATGCTTCGGCCCGCGAACATGTTTTACCAACCTGTTTAAGTAAGGTTAGCTTAAAATATTTTACCCCGTGGGCAGCTATTTTAACTATATTTTTTGTCGGGTTGGCCATTTCCATCATCGTCTTAATTACCAAACGTTACCTAATTTTTATAAACATAGCGGCCGCGATGGAATCACTAATTTACGTTCTGGCCGGCCTGGCGGTAATTAAATTGCGTCAAAAAACCCCGGCTGACCAACGCCCTTACACTATCCCTGGCGGTATAATCCTGCCCGGCCTAACCGTGGTTGTGTTTGCTGTTTTAATGGTGGCCGTTTTAATTACGGATAAAATAGCTGGTTTATGCCTGGCTGCCGGTTTATTTCTTTCCTGGGTTTACGTAATTAATGGGGTGCCGGTTTTAAGGGAAAGACACCGCAAAAGACATCCTGTCCGGAGACGCCGTCCCGTAAAAATAGAGCTAGAGGAATAGTAGGCAGGCAATTTGTAAAACTTAATAAGGTGAAAGGTTTTAAGAACGCTAATTCTTCTGGTCGTGCGTCACCCGGGCGTCGCTCATAAGATGTGCAAAGGGCCCGTGGCAATGAGACATGGGGACGGTTCCTAAAGGGGTCAATCGGGATGAATTTCATCGTGCACCTCCAGGGCGAGGTTGATAGAACCATCCCCTTGTCTTGACTTATACTGATTATTCCTCTAAACTAGCCTGTTCTACCCTGGGCATAGGGTGATTCCAAAGACAGCTTGCCAGTTCTTGAAACTTGTGGGGACTTCCGCTGACGTAAAAACGGTGGGTTGGTAAATTATAAGTGATAGGGTTATTTAAAAGGTTAAGTTTTTGCATTTCTTCCCGCGCTTTCAGCACAGTTGCCGTGGCTGGGTCAACAAGCTTTATATCTGGTCCTAGTGTGGCCGCAAATTCATTACTTAAAAAAGGGTAATGAGAGCAGCCTAAAATCAAAGTGTCAATTTCGGCCTTTTTCAAAGGCTTTACATATTCCCTGGTTGTCTGAAATGCTTCGGCTGTTTTTATTTTACCGCTTTCAACTATTGGCACCAGGCGGGGCGCTGCCTGACTAAAAACTGTCACCTGAGGGGAAGCGGCCTTTATTTCTCTTTCGTAAGCCCCGCTTTTTATGGTTGCTGCGGTGGCAATAACGCCAATGCGATAATTATTGGTTGTTTTTATGGCTTCTTGGGCTCCTGGTTTGATTAAACCAACCATTGGGACCGTAAAGCATTTTCTTAGGACCGGCAAAGAAACTGAAGAATTGGTGTTGCAGGCGAAAATAATATATTTTACTTTTTGGGCTACTAAAAAAGAGATGATGCTATGGGCCAATCCTATTAACTCTTCTGCCGTACGTGAACCATACGGTACATGCGCGTTATCACCAAAGTAAACGGTGGACTCTCTTGGCAGTTGCCTTAATATTTCCTGTAAAACCGTCAGGCCGCCTACCCCTGAGTCGAATAAACCAATCGGTCGTATATCACCCAAAAATATATATCCTCCTTGCCAGAGCTCTTTCTTACTCTATTTCTCAGGTTTCTTTTTTTATAATAAGCATAGTAAATAATTTTAAGAATATGCCTTATAAATTTAACATATTTTTGCGAAAAATTGTAGGGGCGTTAAATTTTACGTCCCTACTAAGCTTTTTGGGTGATTATAAAATCTGTTATTCCTTGGGCAATAGCCTGCGCTATTTTTTGGCGAAAATATTCCTGAGTTAAAAGATTTTCTTCGGCGTAATTGGAAATAAAAGCAGCTTCAACTAGAATGGCAGGCATATTTGTTGTACGCACCACCGCAAAATTAGCTTGCTGCACCCCCCTGTCCTTTAGACCTAAAAGATTAAGTAAATTTTGCTGCGTAATATCAGCTAATTCTTTACTTTTTTCTTGGCGAACTATCTCTTCTGCTTTTTGCTCGTTATAGTAGCAGTAATAAAAGACGCTGGTGCCGTTGACATCACGGTTTTTGTGGGCGTTCATATGGATACTGACAAAAAGGCCGGCGTCAAGGTTATTAGCCATCCCCGAGCGTTCGTAAAGACCAACGTAATTATCATCTTCGCGGGTAAGCTCCGTCTTTATGTTTTGGGAAGCTAATATTTCCTTAACCCTCTTAGCCACGTCAAGGTTAACGTCTTTTTCCTTTAAACCGGTTGGTCCCACCGCGCCAGGCTCGCTTCCCCCGTGGCCGGGGTCTAGAACAACTAATTTTTCTTCTCCTGGTTTAGGGGTAAAAATTTCTACGGTAAGGGTCTTTTTATCCTCTGATAAGCAACTGCGGTAAAAAGCCCTTTTGTTTAAGTCAAAAACCAGGCGGGTAATATCAGGGTTACGGTTAAACCAACCTACCCTTACCTGGCTTACTACTTCAAAGTTAACAATTACCATGGGCGGCAGGTTTCCCGGTCTTATATCATAGAGGTCTATTATCAGCCGGTCAGGAGCGGTTAATTTAAAAATTTTATAATCTATTATCGGCTGAAAGGCAGTAACAGTTGTTTTGGTAAGGCTGTTTTCTTCACTTGTTTTTAATTCCAGGGTAGTTTCTTCGCTTTCGTTCTCCTTACTATTACCTTTTGTTTCGCTTAACACATTTGTTTCCGCCGGTTTTTCCGGGGGGAAGACAACTACTTTACTGCCCTCCTTTTCCCACTTTACTTTAAAGAAAAAAGCTTCAGCTATGGGACGGGCAGGCAAATAAGTCCGGTTGTTTTTAAGCACCGGGGCAACGTCCATCTGATTTGTTTGACCGTTAACTGTTATTATTTTACTGCCAATATTTAAATCAACCCTGTTATTGTTTAAATACAACGTAACCATTTTTGTTTTTTGATTCCAGTTGATCCTGGCATTCAAGGCTTCACCTAAATAACGTACCGGCACGTAGGTACGGTTATTTTCAATAAAAGTGGCGGCATCCATGGGTTTAATCTGGTCATTTACCAGGTAACTTGGTTGGCCCACCACAAAAGTTATTTGCTGTATTTCAGACGCTGCTACAGGAAGAGCAAAGATGAAAAAAAGAATAAAGAAGATAAACAGGATTTTTATTTTTATATGCATAAATTTAACTCCTTTATTTATTGGTTAACTAATATTTCAACATTTTCTCTAAAAATCCTGCTTAAATTTTATTTAGAAATATTTGTTTACCTAAAAATACAAAAAGAATAAAATAAAAAAATTCTACTGACTCGTTCCGGCCATATTGCTCGTCTGCTTCGAGCAGGCTGGAAGCCTGCCCTACTTCTTTTTGTGGCGCCCTTTCAATCATAAGTAAGATACGGATTAATTACGATTAAACCGTCTATATACTTGAAATGTTTTGTGTTCAAGGTGAACAGTGCCGCATCATTAGTTAAGGCTGTTGCCGCTATTATTGCATCCATAGGTTCCAAACCGTGAGAAGCACGGTACTTAGCCAGAAACCTGCCTGACGTTGTTGCCACTAAGCTGTCCACCGGCACAAGCTCAAACATGTCAATCAGTTCTCTAACCGCCTCAAAACACTGTTTGGTCATCTTTGGCGCCGCTATGAGTTCCATGACATAAATTAGCCATTGCCCTTGCCTACTTTAAAGCTATTTGCACTCTTGTGGCCCCGTCAAGCAGCAGTTTTTCGGTAAATCCCATTTTTCGGGCAAGGCGGAGCATTTTTTCGTTGTCCGGGAGGACTGTCCCATAAATTTCTTCCAATCCTTTTTCCTGGGCCACACCTATTATTACATCCATAAGCTTGTAGCCAAGACCTTTACCGGAAAATTTATCATGGACCAGAACGGCATATTCTCCCTGCTTAAAATCGTGGTCAATGACCAGCCGGGCAATACCAATCATTTTTCTTTTCTCACCCTCCTTTAGTTCGGCCACAATGGCCATTTCCCTTTCGTAGTCAATATTGCAGAAGCGGACGAGCATTTCGTGGGTAATATTCTTAATCACGGAAAAAAATCTCAGTCTAAGGGTTTCTTCCGAAAGGGTAGAGAGCATCTCGTATTCTAAGTGTTCATCTTCCGGTTTTATGGGCCGCAGTAAAACCTCAGTGCCATCGGTAAGTTTCCAGAGGGTAATGTATTTTTCCGGGTAAGGGGTAATGACCAGGTGAGGGTACGGAGCAGTATTTTCAATAGCTCCCTGATCAATAATGATTCTGGCATCAATGGCATAAGCCTTCCCATTGGCCACGGCAACCGGGTTTATATCCATTTCCGCAATTTCCGGGAAATCAATGACCAGGCTGGATAAGCTGACCAGAATCTGCTCAAGTTGTTTTATGTCCGCTGCCGGTTTTCCCCGGTAGCCCTGAAGCACTTTATAAACCTCTGTTTCTTCCATTAACCGCCGGGCCAGGGTTTGGTTTAAAGGCGGCAGGCCGAGGGAAACATCCTTGTATATTTCCGTACCTACTCCTCCCATGCCAAAAAGGATTACCGAGCCAAAATCTTTATCCTTCTTTGACCCCATAATGACTTCGTAGTCAATATTTTCAATCATTTTTTGCACGGTAACCCCGGTTATCCTGGCCCGGGGGGCCCGCTCTTTAGCTTTATTTAGCATTTGCGCATACTCTTCTTTTAATTCTGTCTCGGACTTTATCCCTACTTTTACCCCTCCAACATCGCTTTTGTGAGAAATATCAGGGGAAACAATTTTTAGGACCACCGGGTAATTAATTCTATTGGCTACCTTTAAAGCACCTTCAACATTGGGTGCAAAATAAGGCGTGGTTACCGGAATGCCGTAAATTTTTAGGAAATCCTTTGCCTCCTCTTCAAAAAGCAGATTTCTTCCTTCCTTTGTTGCTCTTCTGATGAGAGCCTTTAAATGATTTTTAGGCGGTGCTTCAGTTAAAGATAGTTCGGTAGGGGTTTGGTAAAGCAGCTCCAAATTCCGGTAGTATTTGTACATGTAAAGGTATGTTTTTACTGCCTCTTCCGGGGTTTCGTAAGCAGGAATATCATGGCGGTAAAAGATTTCCTTTCCTTTTTCCGTATCTTCACCACCTACCCAGGCAGCAAGAATAGGCTTGGTTGCCTTCTTAGCAATTTCCACCACCGATGCCGCTGCTTTTTCTGGCTTTACAATGGCCTGGGGGACGTAAATTACTAAAACACCATCCACCTCTTGGTCGTCAAGGCAAACCTTAATTGTGTTTACATACCTTTCGTTATCTGCATCTCCTAATATGTCTACCGGATTTCCTTTGCTCCAATACAGGGGCAAAAAAGCACTTAGTTTTTCAATGCTTTTTTCCGTGAGCTTTGCCGGTTCCCCGCCTAAATCAATTAAGGCATCGATAGCCATTACACCGAAACCGCCTGCATTGGTGACAATTGCCAACCTTCGCCCCTTGGGAAGGAATCTTGAGTCAAGCACCGCCGCACAGTTAAACAAATCAGAAAACTCCTGAACCCTTATTATTCCTGCCCGCTTAAAAGCAGCATCATATACCTGGTCATCTCCGGCCATTGCGCCCGTGTGGGATTGGGCTGCCTTGGCGCTTTCCTTAAATTTTCCCGGTTTGATAATAATAATAGGTTTGTTGCGAGAAAATCCCCTTGCCGCACTCATAAATTTTTTTGCGTTCCCTACCCCTTCCATGTAAAGCATAATGCTTCTGGTATAAGGGTCGTTGCCGAGAAAATCAATTAAATCACCAAAATCCACATCCAGCGTGGAGCCCAGGGAACAAAACATACTAAAGCCCGTATGGGTTTTCACTGCCCAGTCAAGAATGGCTGCACCCAAGGCCCCGCTTTGGGATATAAAAGCAATGTTGCCTTTTTCAGGATTGACCTTCATAAAGGAAGTATTTAAACCAATATTAGGCCTGATGACCCCAATACAGTTTGGTCCAATTATTCTTAAGCCGTATTTTTTCCTGGTTTCAACTATCTTTGCCTCAAGCTCTGCTCCTTCTTTTCCTGTTTCCTTAAACCCTGCGGAAATGATGATAATTCCTTCAACGCCGGCTCTTCCGCATTCCTCAACTAAAGTAGGTACGGTTTTTGCAGGGGTGACAATTACGGCCAGGTCAATATGATCAGGGATGCCGGCTACGTTGGAAAAACACTCTTTCCCCAGGACGGATTTTTTATTGGGATTAACGGGAAATACCTTTCTGGTTTCGGAAAGAAGAAGATTTTCCATAATTGCCCTTCCCACGGAACCCTCTTCTTCACTGGCCCCGATAAGGACAATGGTCTTGGGGTCTAGCATTGCTCTGATATCTCCCATTTTATTTCCAACCTCCATATTAAACTTTTTAATTTTGTTTTTCTAATTCTAACTTATTATTTTTAGTTTGGCCATTTTAAATAAAAAGTTAGTAGAAACTTACCGGATTTAAAAATAATTTATTTGAGCAACGGGGCCTGTTTGAGGTAAAATGGAGAAGAAGAAATACAGATTTAATTTGGGACGTTCTGATAAATAAATCAGCGATAGGAAGTAAAGAGAAGGCGAGAAAAGAACGAATATGACCAAAATTAAAGATTTACCAAAACATAAGAGGCCCAGAGAAAAACTGTCTGAAAAGGGAGCGGAGAATTTAAGTGATGCCGAATTATTGGCAATCCTTATTCGTACCGGCCGATTTGGTAAGAGTGCCCTGGATATTGCCAAGGAAACCTTGAAAAAGTATCCTTTATCAAAGTTTTTAGCTGTCACAAAAGATGAGCTTACTAATATTAAGGGCTTAGAAAATACTAAAGCAATAACGATCAAGGCAGCGTTAGAACTCGGCAGGCGTGCGGTTGGTTCCTTCAATGATTCGCTTCCAATTCTCGATTCTGTAAGGGCAACAGTTGCTCAACTGGCCGATTTGCGAGGCAAACAAAAGGAATATTTTGTGGCGTTATATCTAAACGCCAGAAAACAGCTCGTCCATAAGGAAACTATTTCTATTGGCACGCTGACCGAAACACTTGTTCATCCTCGCGAAGTGTTTGAACAAGCAATTCGTCATTTTGCCAGCGGAGTTATACTGGCGCACAACCATCCTTCAAAAAATATGGAAGTGTCGGAAGCGGATATTAAACTTACCGAAAAATTGATCCAATCGGGAGCAATTCTTGATATTGAAGTGCTGGATCATATCATTGTCACCGATGACGGATACATTAGTTTTAAGGAGAAAGGATTACTTTTTTAGGAGAACTTTATGTCACAATTAGAAAATATAGAAGCAATTGAAAAAAGGCTTTGGAGTGCGGCTGATACCCTACGAGCAAACTCTAATTACGCTAGCAATGAGTACTTTATGCCTGTGATGGGGTTGGTGTTTTTGCGCCATGCTTACGGCCGGTACTTGGCAGTAAAAGATGGAATTGAGGCTTCTTTGCCAACGAGAGGTGGTGTCAAAAGAAAGTTAACAAAAGAAGATTTCAGCAAGAAATCGGCGATTTTCTTACGACCAAAGGCTCAATTTGATTATTTAGTGGGTTTAAAAGACAGCGATGACCGTGCAAAAGCAATAATTGACGCAATGGAGTCCATTGATGCTGATTATGAAACCCTGCGCGGTGTCTTACCCAAACAGGAATACCGTGAACTGGATAATGAAATACTTGGTCAGCTTCTTAGAGCATTAAACCCGGAAGAACTAAAGAAGGTAACCGGTGATGTATTCGGCAGGATTTATGAATATTTCCTCACGCAGTTTGCCGATCAAAAAGCGCATGATGGCGGGGAGTTTTTTACACCGGTTTCGCTGGTATCACTCATTGCCAATGTTTTGGAACCTAAACGAGGTACCGTGCTGGATCCGGCCTGCGGTAGCGGTGGCATGTTTGTCCAAAGTGCGCGCTTTGTAGAGAACCTGCATGAAAATCCAAACGATAAACTTAGCTTTTACGGCATTGAGAAAAACGGAACTACGATCAATTTAGCCAAAATGAATCTAGCGGTACATGGGTTGGTGGGCAATATCAAAAAAGCGATTACTTACTATGAAGACCCACATAATCTGTGTAAGAAAGCCGACTTTGTGATGGCCAATCCACCCTTTAATGTGGACGAGATTGACGCGGATAAAATTAAGAACGATCTCCGCCTGCCTTTTGGCCTGCCCGGGGTAAACAAAAAAGGCAAGGTTTCAAACGGCAACTATATCTGGATCAGCTATTTTTACAGCTACCTAACCGAAAAAGGCCGCGCCGGATTTGTGATGTCGTCTCAAGCTTCAAGCGCCGGAAAAGGCGAAGCCAAAGTGCGCCAAAAGCTGATAGAAACCGGTCATGCGGATATTATGATCGCGATTCGTTCCAACTTTTTCTATACCCGAACAGTGCCTTGCGAACTATGGTTTTTTAATAAGGCGAAACCAAAAGAATATAAAGACAAGGTCTTAATGATTGATGCGCGTAATATCTTCCGCAAGGTAACGCGAAAGATTTATGATTTTAGCCCGGAACAATTGCAGAACATCCTTTCTATTATTTGGCTTTATCGGGGCGAAACCAAGCGTTTTCATGATCTGGTAGTGAATTATATTTCTGCCACACTCAATGAAACAGCGCAAAGCATCGCTCCGGCACAAGAATATGAAAGCGTTTTTGCCAAATTGAATCAAGGGCTTCAGTCGTTTCTGGGTACACTTCCCATAAGCGGCAAACAGGCAGAAATAGTCAAGGAGCTTGCAAGTTGCCCGGAAGCCTACAAAGACAATTGTCGGGTATTTGCCAAATTAGCGGAAGAGAAAGGCGTCTGGTGGAACAAGCAAAACAAGGGTAGCGTAAAATTAACAAATGCGCTGAAAGAGTTAGAATTGCTTGCTGAGGAAAATAACAAACTTATCAAAGAAGCGGAACTCATGTATCGACTTATTAATCGGTTGATCGATGAATGCCTAAACGCCCATAATGCCAAAGAGAACAATAAATGGAATACAAGGGGGATTGCAACCTTAAAAAAGCAGACCGAAGAAGCGCGAGATACTGCAGTTAATCAATTAAAATTAGCTCGCTATTTTCACCACCAGGCCGAGTGGTTAATTGAGCGATTCCCGGATGAAAAATTGCGTGATGTCGAAGGTTTAGTGAAACTGGTAGATAAAGCCGAGCTTAAAGAAAACGACTGGAGCCTGACACCAGGCAGGTATGTGGGCGTTGCTCCGGAGGAAGAAGACCCTGATTTTGATTTTAGCGAAACCATGCGCACCATTCACGAGGAACTGGATGGCTTAAACAACCAAGCCGCAGAGTTGGCAAAAAAGATTAATGAAAATTTAAAAAGTTGGGGATATGAAAAATACTGTTAAATTGAAACCTTATTGCAGAAAGATTGGTAGTGGAATTACACCCAGAGGTGGTGACAGTGTTTATATTGAATACGGTGTTGCATTGATCCGAAGTCAAAATGTATATAATGGCTCTTTTTTGTACGAAGGGCTTGCTTTTATTAATAATGATATTGCACAACGAATGAAAGGAGTTACTTTAGAAAAGGATGATGTTCTTTTAAATATTACGGGTGATTCTGTTGCAAGATGCTGCATAGTTCCAGAATCAATTTTACCAGCAAGAGTCAATCAGCACGTTTCAATAATAAGAACGGGCAGAGATGCGCTCAACCCAAAATTTCTTATGTATTTTTTGATGTCGCCTCTAATGCAGATGAGAATGTTGTCACTTGCTGGATCTGGTGGAACAAGAAAAGCATTAACCAAAGAAATGATTGAAGATTTTGATATTCCTTTTATTGAATATCAAAAACAAGAAAGAATAGCTGATATTCTCTCCGCCTACGACGACCTTATCGACACCAACCGCCGTCGGATACAGCATTTGGAAGAATCGGCACGGCTTCTTTTTCGCGAGTGGTTTGTATATTTCCGCTTTCCCGGACATGAGAAAGTGAAGATAGTTTATGGCGTGCCGGAGGGGTGGGGGAAAATAAATTTTATGGATATTATAAGTACTATTGAATCAGGTGGAAGACCCAAAGGCGGTGCAATTGATGAGGGTGTTCCATCGATAGGAGCTGAAAATGTAAACGGAATTGGAAATTATAATTATTCGAATGAAAAGTATGTTCCTGAGGAATATTACCAAAAAATGATAAAAGGCAAGGTGATTTCTAAAGATGTCCTATTGTATAAAGACGGAGCAAATATTGGACGGACAACTATAGTGGGTTATGGTTTCCCGCACAACAAATGTTGTGTTAATGAACATGTTTTTATTCTGCGAACAAAGAATAATATTCAAAAATGGCTTTATTTTTTCCTTTCACAAGATTTCATTCAGCAAGCTGTAGCAAATCTAAACTCAAATTCTGCTCAACCTGGCATTTCACAAGAAAAATTATCTAGTTTGAAAATTATCTTTCCAGATAAAGAAATTGTTAGATTGTTTGATGATGTAGCGGAAGGTATTGTAAAACAAATATTTAACCTATCGATTCAAAACCAAAAACTTGCTCAGGCGAGGGATTTGCTTTTGCCGCGGCTGATGAGCGGCGCAATTAAGGTGTAAACTTATGAAAAAACTACCTGATAAGAAAAAATCAAAAGGCTTGATGATCCGTAACAGCACGGCGGAGTTTTTGATGTTTACCGCTGACTCCCGCCAGGATGGGCTGGAAGTTCGTTTCCAGGACGAGATCGTCTGGCTGACGCAAAAACTGATGGCGGAATTATTTCAATGCTCCTCTGACAATATTTCTCTGCATCTCAAAAATATCTTTAAAGAAGGTGAACTGGAGGAAAAATCAGTTACCGAGGAATTCTCGGTAACTGCCAGTGACGGCAAACAGTACCGCACCAAAAATTATAACCTTGATGCCATCATCGCGATCGGCTACCGTGTCAACTCCATTCGCGCCACCCAATTCCGCCAGTGGGCAACCAGAGTGCTCAAGGAATTTACCATCAAGGGATTTGTGCTGGACAAAGAACGATTGAAAAACGAAGGGTTCCTGGGGCGTGATTATTTTGAAGAACTGCTGGAGATTATTCGCGAGATCCGCGCCAGCGAGCGCAAGTTTTATCAGAAAATCACCGATATCTATGCTTCCGCCTTGGATTATGATTCTGATTCTCCCATCACCAAAACATTTTTTGCCGCCGTGCAAAACAAAATGCACTTTGCCATACATGGGCAAACCGCTTCGGAAATTATCATGCAGCGAGCCGACAGTCAAAAACCATATATGGGCTTAACCACACAGATTATTTGAATCGGACTTTGACCGTGAAGTCAAAAAATTGCTTAATTCAAAGAAGAAAAAATTATGATCTATTTTAACGAAGACACTTTAGTGCAACAAATAACAGCGGACTATCTCCGAGACCAGCTCGGCTGGGATTCGGTATATGCTTACAACCAAGAAACCTTTGGGTCTGAAGGACTTTTGGGAAGAAATTCTGACCGGGAGATCGTGCTCACGCGCTATTTGCGGCAAGCGCTTGAAAAGCTTAATCCCAACTTACCCCAAACCGCCTACGATGAAGCTGTACGCCAGGTGGTAGATTATTCCCATAGCCAGTCCTTGCCGGCCAATAATTTTGATAAATACCAGCTTTTTAAAAATGGCGTCTTGGTGTCATTTCAGGGTGCGCATGGTGAAATAAAAAAAGAACGCTTAAAAATTTTTGATTTTGACGATGCCACCCACAATCATTTTCTGGCGGTGCGGGAACTTTGGGTGCAAGGCGATATCTATCGCCGGCGGATTGATATTGCCGGATTTGTTAATGGTATTCCACTTTTATTTATTGAATGCAAAAATATCCATAAAGATTTAAAAAATGCCTATGAAAAAAACCTTGCTGATTACAAAGACACTATCCCACATTTTTTCCATCATAACGCGATTATTATGCTTGCTAACGGCGAAAAAGCGAAAATTGGCACCATCACTGCCGGTTATGAGCATTTTCATGAGTGGAAGCGTTTGTCTGAATCCGATCCGGGTGTGGTGGATATGGAAACGCTTCTAAAAGGCGTATGCCATAAGAAGAATTTTATGGATATCTTTGAAAATTTCATTCTTTATGACGATTCGACCGGCAATCGAATAAAGGTGTTGGCAAAGAACCATCAGTATTTGGGAGTGAATAAAGTTCTTAAAACCTTGAATAATCCCGGGAGAGATAGGGGGAAACTTGGTGTTTTCTGGCATACACAGGGTGCTGGTAAAAGTTATTCAATGGTATTCTTTACCACTAAGGTGCATCGCAAAATAGGCGGAAATTATACTTTCTTGATTTGTACAGATCGCGATGATTTAGATACGCAAATATATAAAACTTTTGCCGGATGCAGTGTAGTTGATAATGACAAGGATCCGTGCCGGCCAACCAGTGGCAGGCACCTGGCCGATCTGATGGCGCATCACAAGGCTTATCTTTTTACTACAATTCAAAAATTCAATCAGGAAGTTGATCCTAACGAGGGCTATACCAAGAGAGACGATATCATTGTGATTACTGATGAAGCTCATCGTACGCAATACGGAACCTTAGCACTTAACATGCGCAATGCTTTGCCGAACGCCAACTTTATCGGTTTTACCGGAACACCATTATTTAAAGATGACAAAATCACCATCCGGGTTTTTGGTGATTACGTATCAACTTATGATTTTCAGCGGGCGGTAGAAGATAAAGCAACAGTGCCGCTTTATTATGATTCACGGGGTGAAACCCTGGGAGTGGCCACCAGCGACATCAATGAGCGAATTGCTGAAAAACTGGAACAAATAGAGATTGATGATATTGATGTGAGCCAGCGGCTTGAAAAAGAGCTTAAACGTGATTATCACATCATTACAGCGGAAAAGCGTCTCAATCAAATCGCCAAAGATTTTGTCGAGCACTACACCACCGCCTGGGAAACCGGCAAAGCGATGTTTGTGTGTATTGATAAGCTTACCTGTGTGCGGATGTATGAGTTAATTAAACAATATTGGGAGCAAAAAGCGGAAGAGATCGAGGATGCCTGGAAACTGTCGGCAGGAGAAGAAAAAGATTATCTAACTAACAAACTGATTTGGATGAAAGAAACGCGGATGGCGGTTATTGTTAGTGAAGAACAGGGCGAAGTTGATAAGTTTAGAAAATGGGGGCTTGATATTATCCCGCACCGGCGGATTATAAAAAACGGCTTTGAGCTACCGGACGGGACGCGTATTGGTGTGGACTCGGCGTTTACAAATGAAGAACATCCTTTTCGTATTGCCATAGTCTGTGC
This sequence comes from Peptococcaceae bacterium SCADC1_2_3, assembly GCA_000681355.2. Taxonomy (GTDB): domain Bacteria; phylum Bacillota; class Desulfotomaculia; order Desulfotomaculales; family Nap2-2B; genus SCADC1-2-3. The sequence continues at coordinate 2,296 of JJNX02000028.1, read as the reverse complement.
GATGTGGATGACCGGATTTAATGTGCCAAGTCTGGCAAACCTTTATTTGGACAAACCGCTCAAGGCGCATACGCTGATGCAGGCGATTGCCCGCGCCAACAGGGTTTATAAAGATAAAAATAATGGTTTGATTGTTGACTACGGTGGAATATTAAAGAATTTGCGCAAAGCACTTGCTACATTTACCGGAACAGGCGATACCAGCAGACCAGGCGGAATAGGGCCCGATGGGTTAGATCCAACCAAAACTAAAGAAGAATTGCTCGAAGACTTAAAACAAACGATTGGTTTGGTTGCTGGCTTCCTAAACGAACGTAAGGCTTCGCTTGAGGCCATTATCAATGCCAGTGGATTTGAGAGAAACAAGGCAATCGTCGCAGCCAAGGAAGCGGTAAATGAAAATGATGAAACCAGAAAGAAATTTGAGGTGATGTGCCGCGAAGTATTTATCAAGTTTAAAGCCTGTTTAACGATCCCTGGAGTTAATGCCTATCGAAACCAGTACAATGCCATCAACATTGTTTACAAAAGCCTGCAAAAAGACCGCGATCAAGCTAATATTAGCGATATTATTAAACAGTTGCATGAAGTTGTTGATGAGTCGATTGCTATTGTACCTCACAAAGCCGGAGAACCCGACAAACCATATGATATCAGTAAAATTGACTTTAACCGGCTGCGCGCAGAATTTGAACATGTCAGGACGAAAAACACTATCGTGCAAAGCCTGAAAAGCGTCATTGAGAAAAAACTTGAGCGTCTTATTCAAAGAAATCCCCTTCGGACTAATTTTCAAGAACATTATGAGAAGATCGTTGAGGAATACAACAAAGAAAAGGATCGCCAGAATATAGAGGCTACCTTTGAAGCTTTATTGAAATTTGTCGAAGAGCTTGATGAGGAAGAAAGCAGGGCAGTGCGTGAAGGGCTGAACGAGGAAACTTTGGCTGTTTACGATCTTTTGTTAAAGCCGGATTTGATACCGAAAGAAATTCAAAGGATCAAAAAGGTGGCCAGGGAACTCTTGGAAACATTGAAAGAAAAATTGAAGAATTTGTATAGCTGGCAAGATAAAGAGCCAACGCGGGATGAGGTGAAAGTTCTAATTAGAAATTTCCTGTGGGACGAGAAAACCGGCTTGCCAGTTGAATATTATACCCAAAGTGAAGTGGACAAAAAAGCAGAAGCCGTTTTCTGTCATGTCTATAGAGCATATCCCACAGTGCCATCGCCCTATTACGCAACTATTGAGAATTAAGCGTTGAATGGGTTGATGTTAGCAAATTAGTAGGTTATGGGGTGGTTTCTAAATGCCCCGGTTAGCAACCAAGACCATTGCAATCGGGTGTATAGCTTATATTAGGAAGTATTATTAAATAAATAGTGTTTGTCCCTATTTATGACTCAGGGCGTTAAGGCCAATGTACTCTTTTTTGATGAGAAAGATGTTTCCAAAGATATAGCAACCAAAAAAGTTTGGATATATAGCTTGCGAACGAACATGTATTTTACCTTAAAGAAAAACACTCTTAAGGAAGAAGCCCTTGATGATTTTATGAAGTCTTACAACCCAGACAATCGATTCGATAGAAAGGCCACATACTCAGCCATGAATCCGGAAGGACGTTGGCGTTATTTTGACATTGACGAACTGCTCAAGCGTGACAAGACAATCCTTGATATCTTCTGGATTAAGGATGAAAGCATTGATGACGTTGATAGCCTTTCCGATCCCGATGTCATCGTTAATGAACTCGTTGAAGACCTCGAAAACGCTTTAGAGCAATTGCAGGAAATCGTGACTGATTTAGATGATAAAAAATAAAAACATGACCATTTATAGAACTGAAATCGAAAGGGCCCTCGATGAGATGATCTCAAACGAGGAAGGTATGAGGTTTCAGGGGCTTGCTGTGGTTCTTGTAAAACAAAGATGGCCTGAACTTATAGCTTCTGAACGAAAAAAAGATTTGAGTTTGGACGCATATGTGTCGGCGCGTCTTGCTACAGACGGTGTTGGAAAAGGCTTAGCGTGTTCATTGACAGCTACGCTTCAGAAGATCAAAGATGACATAGATGGGGAAAATGGGTTTAAAAAGCATATTGATGATGTAAGTATCATTACAACGATATTTAACTAAATTACCGCTTGTATCATGATGAAAAATCTGCTATCATATATAAAAATTTATTGGGAGGTGGCAGGTTATGATTCCGGCATACAGGGTACAAGCCGATCTTTACGAGATCCCAAAGTTCAATATTCAAAAGAGGAATATAGAGGAGTTTGTTGAGG
>JJNX02000027.1 GCA_000681355.2 Peptococcaceae bacterium SCADC1_2_3 | reverse complement strand
AACTCAGCTTACGGATTAACTTCTCAACGGAATAACTTCTCAAATGAGACGTTGTGCGATTTCAATTCCCAACAACATGGCGGAAAGTTATGGTCGAAACTCTATTCAGGTAGGCACAGAGTTCCAAAGGGAAATGAAAACGTATAGAGATCTGCAAGTCTGGCAAAAAAACTTTGTGCCTTTGTGCCTTTGTGCCTTTGCCCCTATGAACCTGAGTAGTTACTTAAGATTTTATATAATAAAAGGTGGGTAAATGCCGGTTAAAATTATCCGGGAAAATTGGCCTGGTAAAGTAAATACAACCACCTTGGGGGTTAGCTCTAAGGCAATTAAAATAGGGGGTGAAGGGGCACTTCCTTTTCTATATTTTGAAGGAGAGATGCCATATCGTCCTGTAGTAGCTTGTGAAGTATGGGATGAGAAACCCAATGATTGGCCTGATTTACTGACCGCTCCCCTTACCGGGGTTCTTGGTGACCCGGTAGCGTGGGCCAAAAAATGTCTTGTTTACGGGGCAGACTTAATTTGCCTTCGTCTGGCCGGCGCCCATCCGGAGACTAAAAATAAATCCCCTCAAGAATGCGCTCTTATTGCCCAAAGGGTTTACGCCGCCATAAATACACCTTTAATTGTAGTGGGCTGTGGGGAGGATGAGAAAGACGCGGCGGTTTTACCGGCGGTAGCGGAAGCCCTGGCCGGAAAAAATTGTTTGTTAGGTTGGGCCACGGCGGAAAATTATCGAACAATTACTTCGGCCTGTAATACTTATGGTCATAGTCTTATTGCTTCTTCTCCTTTAGATATTAGTTTGGCCAAACAGCTTAACATTTTAATTACGGAGATGGGCTTTAATCCTGGCTCTGTTATAATTGACCCCTTGGTTGGGGCCTTGGGATATGGCCTTGAGTATGCCTATTCAATTATGGAACGGATTCGGTTGAGTGCCCTTACGGGTGATAAAATGCTGGCCATGCCCGTTATTTGTTTCGTGGGTCAGGAGACATGGAAAACAAAAGAAGCTACCAGCACATCACTGGAGTGTCCCACCTGGGGTGAACAGGCCCGGCGGGCTATTTTATGGGAACTGCTTACGGCGGTCACCCTTGCCCAGGCAGGGGGAACCATTATGGTAATGCGTCACCCGGAAACAGTACGCCATTTTCTTGCCTATCTGTTGGAAGACAAGAGAACCGTCCCCTTGTCTTCCTATAAATAGTTTAACCTGAATTGAGGAAATAAAAATGCTTCTTATTGGAGAACGGATTAACGGAATGTTCAAAGATATCCGGGAAGCCATTTTAAATCAAAACCCGGAACCGGTAAGGCATTGGGCAAATTACCAGTATAAAGCCGGGGCGGACTACCTGGACCTTAGCCCTGGACCGGCCGTAGAAATTGAGGATCAACCCCGGATAATGACCTGGTTGGTTAAGACGGTTCAAAAAGACGTTCCTTTGCCCTGCTGTCTTGACTCAACCAACCCAGCCGCTATACAAGCCGGTCTTTTAGCCCACCAGGGAAAAGCAATCATTAACTCTACCAGTGCTAGCTCGGGAAAAATGGATATCCTGTTTCCCCTGGCCCTAGAATATAAAGCGGCCATTATTGGTTTAACTATGAACGAAAAAGGGGTTCCTCAAAATGCAGCCGACCGTCTGGCTCTAGCCATGGAATTAGTTGTAAACGCAGATCAATACGGCCTTCCTATGGAAGACTTGTACCTTGATCCGGTGGTATTGCCGTGCAACGTGGCCCAGGAACAGGGAAAAGAAGTGTTGGAGACAATGAGGCAAATAAAAATCCTGGCTACGCCTTCCCCCCATATAGTTATTGGCCTAAGTAACGTTTCTCAAAATTGCCCTAACCGGAATTTGCTTAACCGGACCTTTTTAATTATGGGCCTGGAGGCCGGCCTTGACGCGGCAATTGTTGACTTAACGGATGAGAATTTGCTTGATGCTGTTGCGGCGGCTCGAATTCTTTTAAACCAAGACATTTACTGCGATTCTTTTTTAAGCGTTTTTAAAAAAAGAAGGTGAAGAAAATAATCGTCGCCGAACAAAAGCCTATTTCTGAGATTGCTTCTTTAATTTATGATTATGAAAAAATACTCCTGGTGGGTTGCGCCGGTTGTGTAGCCGTTTGTCTTAGCGGAGGAGAAAAAGAGGTAGAAATTCTGGCGGCTGCTTTACGTCTTATGCGCCGGCAGCAAAATAACCCCCTTGAAATATTAACTTTTGTGGCTACGCGTGCCTGCGCTCCCGAATACCTGGCGGATTTAGACCCCCTAACTAAAAATGTAGCCGCAGTAGTTTCTTTAGCCTGCGGGGTTGGGGTGCAGTATCTGGCTGACCGTTATCCGGAAAAATGGGTGATTCCGGCCCAGGACACTAAATTTGCGGGTGGTTCCAGTGAGCACGGTATTTGGGAAGAACGTTGAGGATTATGCGGCGACTGCATTCTTCACCATACCGGGGGTGTTTGTCCTATAATCCGCTGCACGAAAAGCATGTTAAATGGTCCCTGCGGAGGAGCACAAAACGGCAAGTGCGAAATAAATGCGGAAATGGACTGCGCCTGGCAATTAATTTATAACCGGATGAAATTGTTAAATAAATTGGATAAACTGGCGGAATTTCAGCCTGCCAAAGACTGGTCTTTAGCCCGTCACGGTGGACCAAGGAAAATTATCCGTAAGGATGTGTTAGTTAAGTAAAAACAGTGAGTAGACTAGCCAAGCTTTTACAACAAGAAGAATTTGTGGTTACCGCAGAAATTAACCCGCCCAAACACGCCTGTCCGGAAAGCATCAAGTGCCAGGCTGAATATATATCTCGTTACGTAGACGCGCTAAACATTACCGATTGTTCAACCGCAGTGGTACGTCTTTCCAGTATTGCGGCCGGGTTCCATGTTTTATCTTGCGGGGTTGAGCTAATTATCCAAATGACCTGCCGGGACAGAAACAGAATTGCCATGCAAAGTGACCTGCTGGGAGCTTATAGTTTAGGGATGCGTAACATTCTTTGTCTTTCGGGCGACCACCAAAAATTTGGCAATCATCCCACCGCCAAAAATGTTTATGACCTGGACTCTATTCAATTTATTTACTATTTAAATCGCTTACAAACCGAAAAAATCTTTTTTTCTGGCGAGTCAATTAAGGAAAATGTACCTCATTTTTTTATTGGCGCCGTAATCAATCCTTTTGCCGACCCGCGCGAATTTCAAGTCATCCGTTTAGAAAAAAAAATAAGGGCCGGGGCTAAATTTATTCAAACCCAATGTATTTTCGACTTAGAAGGCTTTGCTGATTTTATGGAGCAGGTAGAATGGCGCGGCCTTCACCAAAAGACACATATTTTGGCTGGGGTTGCTCCTTTAAAAAATTACCGGGTGGCGCAATATATGCAAAATAATGTGCCCGGGATAGTTGTTCCCGATAAGGTAACAAACCGGATGCAAAGAGCAGTTCACCCGGCCCGGGAAGGAATAGCAATTTGTGTGGAGCAAATCAAGCGTATCCGTGAAATGAAGGGCATCAAAGGAATACATATTATGGCTATGGGTTGGGTAGAGGTAATCCCGGAAATAGTTAGCCGGGCTGGACTGTACCCCCGCCCAAAAATAAATTAAATTTAAACCAAAAAGAAAAATTTCTAGCCTGAAGAAATAAAGTTTGATATAATCTTTAAAAAATCAAACAAGGAGGAATAAAAAATGTGGCTGAAAAACCGTTCCTTTATACATATTGCTCTGGTGGCTTTTGTAGCCGGAATAATGTTTATGAGCGGCTGCTTAACGGTCAAAGAACTTGGCTGGCCGGATAAAGAGCCAAAAACAAGCCTAAATATACCTGGTAATCTGGCCAACGCGCAGGACACGGCTTTGCCTGGGGTTGGTCCTGACCTGGTGGCTAAAACAGTAGATAAAACTGGCCCGGCAGTAGTGAAAATTGAAACTATTCGAACCAGCCAGGAAGAAATAAGGGACCCTTTTTTTAACGACCCTTTTTTTCGCCAATTTTTTGGTGATTCTCCCCGCCGCCCCCGTGAAGAGCGCGGTTTAGGTTCCGGCTTTATTTATTCTCCCGAAGGTTACATTATCACTAATGAACACGTGATTAACGGCGCTAATTCCATTGATGTAATAATCCAGGGATTCAAGGAGCCTTTGCCGGCCAAAGTAGTAGGGGCGGATTTTGACCTGGATTTGGCGGTAATAAAAGTGCAGGCGGGAAAACCTTTGCTAACCCTTAAAACAGGTGATTCTAATAAAGTCAAGGTAGGCAACTGGGTAATTGCTATAGGTAATCCTTTTGGTTTAGACCATACGGTAACCGTAGGAGTAATTAGTGCCAAAGGGCGACCTATTAGCGTAGAAAACCGCAGTTATAAAAACCTGCTCCAGACCGACGCTTCCATTAACCCCGGAAACAGTGGCGGACCGCTTTTAAATTTAAATGGTGAAGTGGTAGGTATTAATACGGCTGTTGCCCAGGCGCAAGGAATTGGGTTCGCTATCCCGATTAATACAGCCAAAAGTATTTTACCTGACTTAATTAAAAAGGGTAAAATTATTAGGCCCTGGCTGGGGGTGCAACTGCAAGCCTTGAGTCAGGAAATAGCCGGTTATTTAGGCCTGGACAATAACCAGGGGGCGCTAATCGTCGGGGTAATAGCAGGCAGTCCTGCTGCAAGCGCCGGACTTCGCCAAGGTGATGTAATTGTAAAAATAAACAATCGTAAAATCAACAACCCGGATGATTTAATTGAGGTCATTAAAGAAACAAAAATTGGTCAAAAAGTTACCCTTATAATATACCGCCAGGGGGAAATGAAAACCGTCTCCCTCACCATAAGCGAAAAACCACCCTATTAATTCGGTCGTCGGTCGTCAGATGTCGGACGTCAGGAGAAAAACAAACCAAGTTGGTCGTCGGTCGTCGGACATTATTTTCAATCAGTGGCACAGGCTTAAGTTTTATCCAGCATGCTTCTTAATTCATGTTTTAATATTTTACCCGAAGGAGTTTTAGGTAGATGATCAACAAAATGAATATAACGGGGTATTTTAAATCGGGCAATTTTACCTTGACAGTATTCTTTTAGTTTATCTGGGCTAACATCATTACTGTCATTACGGAGAACAATAAAAGCCATTATTTCCTCACCCATTACCGGGTCAGGAACACCGATTACCGCCGCATCAAAAATAAGGGGGTGGTCAGAAAGGATTTCTTCTATTTCGTGAGGATGGACGTTAAGGCCTCCCCGAATAATTAATTCCTTTTTCCGGTCAACAATAAAAATATAACCATCATCATCCATGTAGCCCAGGTCGCCGGTATGAAACCAACCGTTGCGCATAACCCAGTTAGTTTCTTCTTCGTGATTATAGTATCCTTTCATGATATATGGTCCCCGGGCTGCTATTTCGCCGATTTGTCCGCAAGGCAGTTCCTGATCTTCAGGATCAAAAATCTTAACTTCGGCTCCGGGAATTGTTTTGCCTACCGAGCCAATTTTAGGACGATCAAGGGGATTTAAGCAAATAACCGGCGAGGTTTCGGTAAGGCCGTAACCTTCTATAATAGGAAAACCAAATATGTTTTGGAAATGATGGTATAACTCTTTAGATAAAGAAGCGGCACCGGAAAGGGCCAAGCGCCAGTTGATGGTATTAAAATGGTATATTTCAGGATGTTTAGTAATTAAAGCGTACATGGTGGGTGACCCAAAGAAAAAGGTAATGTGTTCTTCCTGGATGGTATTTAAAACAGGCTCTGCTCCTCTCCATCCTTCGTGAATTACTATAGTGACCCCGGCTATGATGCCGGCGTTTATTAAACAGGTTTGAGCGGCAATATGGTAGGCTGGAGCCACCAGTAAGGCCCGGTCCTGAGGAGTAATCTGGCAGGTCTCGACAATGGCCAGAGCGTTACTATACAGGTTATTATTAGTAAGCATAATTCCTCTATAGCTGCTGGCCGCGCTGAAAGTATAAAGCAGCTCAGCTACTTCGTCAGGGTAAGGATCGGAATCAAAAACGGCCGAATACTTTCCGGTATTTAATATCCGGTCATAAGAAAGATAGCCATTTTCTTCATGCGCTGACCGGGTAACAATAATACCGCGGGAAATTTCTTCTGAGGACTTAAGTTCAGTAAAAATTGGAATTAATTCCGGTTTGGTAATAACCAACCGGGGTTTTGCGTCCTGGACAATAAAACGCATTTCATTAACGGTAAAAAGGGGGTTAACCGGCACTGCAATACCTTGGATCCTTAAAAGAGCGTAAAAAGAGGTTAAGAACTCGGGACAATTATCCAGCGCTATAATTACGCGATCACCTGGTTGAATACCTAGTTTTTGTAATCCATTGGCTAGGCAACTAACTTGCTGGTTAAATTGAGCGTAAGAAAGACGCTGTTGGTTATACGCCAATGCTTCCTGATGAGGAAAAAGACGGCTGACTTCAGCAAGACGCAGGGGAAGGTTCATTATTATACCTCCTAATGTAATTAATCTTTGTAGGGGCGTTAAATTTAACGCCAAGTTAAGCCGTAAGTAAATTTTTTTTTCTTTTATTAATTTAAATTCTCTTTTAGGACAGCAAAGTCCTTCTTGACTATAAAATTATAAAAAATAACACAAATATTTAAATCAGTTTATTTACGACAAATATAGCCTAAATTCATTAAAAAATTATTTTGATGGAGGTTAAAAATGGTAAATAATACGGACAATATTCTTAAAACTAAATTAGGAAAAGAAAATTACCAGAAACTAAAGGAAATAAACAATCCTGCCTTGAACCAATTTATCGCGGAATTTGTTGCCCTGGGTAATCCCGACCAAGTTTTTGTTTGTAATGATTCACCTGAAGATATGGCGTATATCAAAGAAGCAACCATAAGAAACGGGGAAGAAAGCAAGCTGGCTATTGAGGGTCACACTATCCATTTTGACAGTTATTATGACCAGGGAAGAGATAAGGAACATACTAACATCCTCGTTCCCCCCAGGGTCAACCTGGGTGATATGATCAGCACCAGGGACAGGGAAGCGGGAATTACGGAAATTAAAGAAATTTTTAAAAACATTATGCAGGGTCATGAGTTGTACGTTTGTTTTTTCTGCTTGGGACCAACTAATTCGGAATTTTCCGTGCCTTGCGTGCAACTTACTGATTCCAGTTACGTGGCTCATAATGAGTTTCTTTTATACCGGCCGGGCTATAAAGAATTTATCAGGCAAGGACCTGCAGCCCGCTTTTTTAAGTTTGTTCATTCCCAGGGAGAAGTTGATGCCCGCAAGGTAAGTATAAATATTGATAAACGTCGCATTTACATTGATCCGGAGGATGATATTGTTTATAGTGTTAATACCCAATACGGCGGAAATTCTATTGGCCTTAAAAAATTAGCCATGCGCCTTTCCATAAACCGCTGCGCTAAGGAAGGCTGGTTAACGGAACATATGCTTGTCATGGGTATTCACGGTTCTAAAAACAGGGTAACCTATTTTACCGGTGCTTTTCCTTCCCTTTGCGGCAAGACTTCAACTGCCATGCTGGATGGAGAAACTATTGTCGGTGATGATATAGCCTTTTTAAGAAAAAAAGGGGAAGAGGTAAGGGCGGTTAACGTGGAAAAAGGGATGTTTGGTATCATCCAGGGTATAAATTCAAAAGATGACCCTATATTATGGAAAGCCCTTCAGCAGCCAGGTGAAGTTATTTTTTCCAATATACTGGTGACCGAAGAAAAAAGCGTCCACTGGTTGGGGAAAGATGGGGAGGTGCCCGCAAGAGGTTATAATCATTCAGGTGAATGGTGGAAAGGCAAGAAAGACGCCAAAGGCAAAGAAATACCCTGCTCCCACCCCAATGCCCGGTTTACCTTGGACCTTAACATTTTGGAAAATTTAGACCCCAAGCTTGACGACCCGCAAGGAGTGGTAATTCGCGGTATAGTTTATGGCGGCAGAGATTCGGATACCTGGGTCCCGGTAGAAGAATCTTTTGACTGGATTCACGGCATAGTAACCAAAGGGGCTTCATTAGAATCGGAAACTACGGCTGCTACCCTGGGAGCCGAAGGAATACGGGAGTTAAATCCCATGTCAAATATAGACTTTTTGTCCATACCCTTAGGTAAATATATTGAGCAAAATATAAATTTTGGGGCTGATTTAAAGCACCCCCCGCTAATTTTTGGGATTAATTACTTTTTAAAAGATAAAGACGGAAATTATTTAAATGAAAAAACGGATAAAAAGGTCTGGTACAAATGGATGGAACAACGGGCTAACGGAGAAGTTGGGTTTATTGAAACGCCTACGGGACGAATTCCAAAATACGGGGACTTAAAAAGGCTTTTTAAAGAAGTACTTGACCAAGATTACGTCCAAAAGGATTATGATATGCAGTTTATGGTAAGAATCCCCGAAAACTTAGCTAAAATTGACCGGGTAACCAACATCCTTAAACAGGAAGTTTCTGATGTACCTCCGGTAGTGTTTAAAGTATTGGAAGAACAAAAGCAAAGACTAAACGAGGCCCGTGAAAAATAATTAAGACAAGGGGACGGTTCTTTTATCTTGCCGGAACTGTCCCCTTGTCTTTCCTTGAATAAAATTACGCTTGTTTTAGTTTTCTTATTATGATATTTTTAAATGGTAAAAATTAAATCTTTTAAGGAAAGGGTGGGTTTAATGGCTAAGATTTCCGACGAAGTAAAAAAAGCAATTCAGGAGATTCGTCCTGCCTTGGTAGCCACAGCCAATAAAAATGGCCGGCCAAATGTATCCCCAAAGGGTTCTTTTCGTATCCTTGACGATGAGCACGTTTTGTTTGTTGATTTAAGGTCGCCCCGCACCATAGCCAACCTTAAAGAAAACCCTCAATTATCCGCTATTGGCCTAAACCCAGATACGCGTCAGGGCTGGCGCATTTGGGGTAAGGTAGAAGAATTCCTCACCTCAGGTGAACTTTTTGAAAAAATTACCCAAGAATATGCCGGTAAAGGTAAAGGTAAAGTTAACCAGGTGGTAAAAATAGCCGTTGATGAAGCTGTATTGCTTTAATAGAAAGGAGTAAAAGCATGTTTAAAACAAAGATTACGGAGCTCCTGGAAATTAAGTACCCGATTATTCAGGGAGGAATGCTGTGGATCTCTCAGGCCCAATTAGCCGCTGCCGTGTCTAATGCCGGCGGGTTAGGGATTGTTACTTCAGCCCAATTTAAAAGCGGGGAAGAACTAAGGAAAGAAATTCTTAAGACCAAAAGTTTAACCGATCAACCCTTTGGCGTAAACTTAAGTTTATTTCCGGCGGTACAAGCTATTCCCAACGAGGAATTTGTGGAGGTTATTGTTCAGGAAAAAGTTAAAGCCGTTGAGACTTCCGGCGTTAAAAGCCCGGCTGAATATATCCCCAAATTGAACGCGGCCGGGGTAAAGGTTATTCATAAAACGGCTACGGTAAGACACGCCCAAAAAGGAGCTGAAGCAGGAGCTGACGCCGTAACAATTGTTGGTTACGAAAATGGGGGCGCGGTAGGTATGGAAGACGTAACCACCATGGTCCTCATTCCTAAAGCATTGGATACCATAAAAAATGTCCCGGTTATTGCCGGGGGAGGTATAGCTGATGCGCGCGGTTTCGTAGCTGCCTTAGCGTTAGGAGCAGAAGGAGTAGTTATCGGCACCAGATTTATGGCGACCCAAGAGTCACCGGTACACCCTAAATTTAAAGAGTGGATGTTAAGGGCGCAAGAAAATGAAACCGTGCTGGTAGAACGATCTATCCGCAATACCCACCGGGCCTTAAAAAATAAAGCAGCCGAAGAATTATTGGCCATGGAAGCCAGGGGGGCTACTTTTGAAGAAATCCTTCTACTTATCAAAGGAGAAAACTACCGCCGGGTAATGATGGACGGGGATTTAGACGCCGGAATGGCTTATTGTGGACAGACCGTAGGTTTAACAAATAATATTCCTACCGTAAAAGAATTTATGGAAGAAATTATTACCGGAGCCCAAGTCATTTGCAAACGCTTGGCCCAATTAGGTAGTTAGTGATGAGTCGTTGGTCATTAGGAAAAATAACAACTAAACACTAACAACTAAACACTAAATGTTAGGAGTTACAAATTAGTTGTTCCAACTGGAACGTCGGCAACAGTTAATTGTTTTAATTATAGCCGCACTTATTCTTTTTGGCGGGGGTTATAAATACGCCTCCTGGCAAAAAAACAACGCGGCTGAAAGTAAAGTAACATTAGAACAATTAGAAACAATGCCTGGCGAAGAAGAAAAAGGGGAAGAAATAGTAGTCCACGTGACCGGAGCCGTAGAAAAATCCGGGGTTTACCGTTTACCGGCAGGGGCCCGGGTAAATGATGTCCTTGAAAAAGCAGGGGTCCAGACAGAGGCTGATTTAGATAGTTTAAACCTGGCGGCACCTCTTATTGACGGACAAAAAATAATTGTTCCTTTAAAACAAGAAAATACAGGTGTTGGCAGCCCAGGTATAGGTCCAGGTGGACCATTTTCCTCTGGGCCACCAAAAAGTATGGCCGGAGGGGTCACACCGGCGCCAGGCGGTGGGAGCTTAATAAACATTAATATGGCTGACCAGGCCGCTTTAGAAAGTTTGCCCGGAATTGGGCCAGCCTTGGCGCAGCGGATTATTCAGTACCGGGAAAAAAATGGGCCTTATAAAGTGCCTGAAGACATAAAGAACGTTTCCGGCATTGGAGAAAAACGGTATGAGCAACTAAAGGATTTAATCAGTGTATATTAAAAGCCGGTCACCGAATATGCCGTTATGATGGGTAACCCTTATGAACCAGCACGGAGAGTATATTAGCTTGAAAGTTCGTTTTACTTTTCACGCCAAGAAACAGATGATAGAGAGGGGAATACCTGAAGAGTTAGTCCGCGAAGCTATTACTAACCCCGGCCAGGTAATTTCTCAAAAAACGGATATATCAATATTTCAGATACTCTATCGGAAAGACGAAAAAGATTATCTTTTGTGTGTAGTTGCCAGACTTCAAGGTGAACTATGGTTAATTCTTACTGTTTATAAAACTTCAAAAATTAAAAAATATTGGGGGGATCACTTTTGAGAGTCCGTTATGATCCGGAAGCTGACGCCTTATATATTCGTTTCAGGGAAGGAGTAATTGAAGAAACCGATGAAGTTTCGTCAGGGGTAATGTTAGATTTAGATGTGGACGGAAATCCGGTGGGATTAGAGATTTTAAACGCTTCTCAAAAACTAGGAATGCCACCGTTGACTGTGGAATTGGAAATACCTGAAATTAGGAAACAGCAGGCTTTATAATTTTCATTGACTTAGCTTACCGGTAGTCCATATTAGAATTTTTTGGCCCCTGGGTTCGTAATGAGTAGAAACAGCCATGCGATATTGACATCCTGGTTAAGTTTGAAAATCTAAAGATGTATTCTTAATGAGGTTGTGCCTGTATGAAACGAGAACTAAGAGACTACATATTTGGAGAATAAGCTCTTGACCCCCCGCCCGCTGGTCGGATTAACTTTTACATTTGCGTTGGGAATAATACTGGCGGCCAATTTGAATTTTAACCTTGAGCTATGGGTATTCTTTCTGGGAGCAGGAATATTAATTATTATAGCTTTAGCCGGTTATTTTTTAGCCTGGCGAGATAATCGCCGGGTTATATTTTTATTGTTCTTAATTTTAGGTTTCATTTATACGCGTCTTTCTCTAACGGAGATTAATCCTGATTTCCTTGCTTACGCCGGACATTGGGTAACTATCCGGGGCGTTGTTTCTCAAGAGGCAGACGTAAGGGCGGACCGGATATACTATTATTTAGACGCCAGGCAAATAACATTAGGGCCACAAAAACAGAACATAAAAGGCAAGGTGTTGGTAAGGGTTCCGGTACCGGCGCCGGTATATGGTTACGGGGATTTGCTTACGGTCCACGGGGTTCTTATTCAACCCGAAGAGCCGGGCAACCCCGGCCAGTTTAATTACCGGGCTTATCTGGCGCGGAAAAATATTAACACGGTTTTAATGGTCAACGACCCCAAAAATGTAAAGCAATTAGGAAAAGAAAAAAGCAACCCGTTTATGTATGCTGTCCTGACGGTAAAAGAAAAGCTGGTCAAAGTAAACCAAAAAACACTTCCTTTAGACCAGGCGGCTTTAGTAAACGGGATTGTTTTTGGGACCCAGGGACAAATTGAGCGCGAAACCTGGGACTTATTTAGCCAGACGGGCATTGTCCACATTTTAAGCGTTTCCGGACTCCACGTTGGTTTAGTGGTGGCCGGAATTTTAGCTTTGTTAAAAATCCTTCGTCTATCCCCTATTTACACAGCGCCGGTAACTACGGTTATCCTTTTATTTTACGCTCTTCTTTGCGGCTTGGGTCCAGCAGTAACCAGGGCTACTTTTATGGCCCTTCTTTTTCTTTGGGCGTACCATTTAAACCGGGCTTATGACTGGCCTACCACCCTGGTTGTCACCGCTTTTATTAGTCTGTTATGGCGCCCCTTAAGCCTTTATGATTTAGGTTTTCAGCTTTCTTTTGCCGCTACCTGGGGCATTCTTTACTTAGGACCCTTATTAAATCAGTTTTTAAACCGTTTTTCTGCCTGGCCAAAGGGATTAAGGGATACTGCTTGGATTACCACAGAGCCTCTTGGCCTAAGCCGTCGAGAGATTTTTCTTGCAATAAGAGATACTATTTGGGTTACTATAGCCGCTCAGTTAGGGACTTTACCCTTAATTATCTGGTATTACAACCTCTTTCAACCCGTATCGCTGCTGGCTAATATTGTGGCTGCCCCTCTTACCGGCTTAATTTTAGCTTTAGGGACCAGTGCTTCATTCCTGGGCTTAATTTCTCTTCCCCTGGCCGGCCTAATAAATGCCAGTACCAGTTTTGTTATTGAGTTATTTACCGGCTTAGTTTCTTTTTTACGTCTTATCCCGGGAGGAATAATCTATATGGCTACTCTGCCCTGGTATTTAGTTTTGGCCTGGTACCCTTTTCTTTTCTGGGGGGTAAATATACTAAGTCACAAAAGAAAGGAAGAAATAAAGGAAAAAAGAAAGGCTATTCTTAAGGTTAAAAATAAAAAAATAATTTATCTGGCCGGCTTTATTTTTATTTTAGTTATTCTGGGCGGTACTTTAATATCAGCCAAAAATAAAGATAAAGAATTAACGGTGCATTTTATTGACGTAGGCCAGGGTGATAGTATTTTAATTCAAACTCCGCAGGGTAAAAATATGCTACTGGATACCGGAGGGTGGCGGGAAGAATTTATGCGCGGAGAAGGAGCAGGAAACAAGGTGGTTGTGCCCTATTTACGCCGGCTAGGAATAAGAAAAATTGACGTTTTGGTCTTAACCCACCCCGATGAAGACCACGTTGGCGGAGCAAAAGCCGTGCTGGAAAACCTTCCGGTAAAATTGATGGTGATTTCCCCTATTGGTTTAGAACCTAATAAAGAGGCAACAAAACTGGTTCCGCCTGAATACATCCAGCTTTTGAACCAGGCCATCCAGAAAAAAATACCTTTAAAAGTGGCTAAAGCAGGGGCTTTTTTACCTTTGGACCCTGCTCTGACGATAAAAATACTCAACCCTCCCTTGCCTCCGCTAAAAGGCACCCGCTCTGATTCAAACAATGCTTCGGTGGTGATTTCTTTAAGCTACGGGAAACAAAGATTTTTGTTTACCGGAGACTGCGATGTGGAGGGTCAAAAATGGCTTTTAGAACATAAAAGACCTTATTTAAGAGCGCAAGTTTTAAAAGTTCCTCACCACGGCAGCCGCTACTTTGAAGCTGATTTTTTAAAGGCGGTAAATCCTAAAATAGCCGTAATTTCAGTAGGGGCACGGAATAATTTTGGCCACCCGGACCAAGCCACCCTTGACCTTTTAGCCCGGCGTAAAATTATTATTTACCGTACGGATCTTGATGGAGCCATAATTTTAAATACTGATGGCACCAATATATGGTTAAAAACAGGGCGATTAAAAAAAGATGCCGCCTAATTCTCGAGGTTCGAGGTTCGAGGTTCGAGGTTCGAAACTCGAAGAAGGTGATTACGCATATCTGAATGCAGCTTATATATTTCTTTGCTTGGCCGATTTTTACCTGTATGACGTCGCCCGAAGTCAAACGTCAGACGTTCGAAAAGGAACACCCAGAGCAGGATTTAATAAAATATTAGCGAATAACATAAGCAAAAGGGGTAAAAGGAGAGGAATTTTTTGTCTTCCATGGTTGCTTTAGAAAAAGATTTATACCAGATAGATGTCTATGACATGCACCTGCCGGAAAGAACCAGTGTTTACTTGATTAAAGGAGAAAGTAAAACGGCCCTTATTGAAACAGGCCCTGCCCCAGGAATTAAGCACATTTTAACGGCTTTAGAAAAGCTTAATCTTACTCCCGCCCAGGTAGACTTTGTTATTGTTACCCATATCCACCTTGATCACGCCGGAGGGGCGGGGTCCTTGCTTTCCAAGCTGCCGCAGGCAAAAGTTTTGGTGCACCCGCGGGGAGCCAGGCACTTGACCGAACCCAGCAGGTTAATTGCCGGGGCAAAAGCTATTTACGGGGAAAAATTTGATTCTTTTTTTGGTGAAATAGTTCCCATAAGCCAGGAACGTATTTACACCCTCGTAAATGGAGAGCAGTTAGCCCTTGGTCCAAATCACCGGCTTACTTTTTATCATACGTTAGGACATGCCGGCCACCATATAGTAATTTATGATGCTTTAAGAAAAGGTCTTTTTAGTGGCGATGCTTTAGGCGTACGATACGATTATTTAAGTAAAGCGGCCGGGTTTGATTATATCCTTCCCTCTATGCCCCCGCCTGAATTTGAACCGAAGGGCTTAAAAACAACTATAGACCTAATTAAAAGCTTACCGGTGGAACACGTTTTTTTTACTCATTACGGTCAGGCAAATAATCCTGCCCCTATCCTAAACTGCAACTTACAACTAGTAGAAAAATTCCTGGCTTTGGGACAAGAAGTGTTCCAAAAAGGGGGAACGGCAGAACATATTAAGGAAAAAATAACCGCTTACGTCAAGGACGAATTAGCCCAATACGGGGTAAAAAATTACCAACTGCCGGTTTTTCAGCAGGTATTTTTCGATTTGGACTTTAACGCCCAAGGCATTTATCATTATTTACTGGGGGTGCTTAAATAATGCAATATTACCGCGAGCTCATGAATGACTTGCGCTTAAAAAATATCGCCCCGGTTTATCTTTTTTTTGGTGAAGAAGCCTATTTACGGGAACAAGCCGTTCGAAAATTTAGTCAAAGCCTTGTGCCCCATGAAATAGCCGCTTTTAACATTGATGTTTTAGACGGCGAAGAAGCAAGCGGGGATGAGGTTGTATCTTGTGTCAATACCCCTCCCGTTATGGTTGAACGTCGTTTGGTCATTGTTCAGCACACCCGCTTTTTTTCCACCCCGGCCAAAAAAAAAGCCACCGAAAAAGATGAAGATAACCTGTCTGCCCGACAGGCAGGCGAAGTTGAAAATAAAAAGAATATACTTTTAAATTATTTACAAAAACCATTACCCTCCACCTGTTTGATTTTTAACACCGACCTAAGCGTAGACCAAAGGCGAAATTTATTTAAAGCCGTTAAAAAAAATGGCCGGGCAATAGAATTCACCTCTTTGAAGCGCCAGGATTTACATAAATGGCTGGCTCAAGAGGCCCAAAGGGCAGGAA
The DNA here is from genome assembly GCA_000681355.2 of Peptococcaceae bacterium SCADC1_2_3. GTDB lineage: Bacteria > Bacillota > Desulfotomaculia > Desulfotomaculales > Nap2-2B > SCADC1-2-3. The sequence continues at coordinate 9,787 of JJNX02000027.1, read as the reverse complement.
AGAAAATTCCCCCTGCCGCCGTAGAAGTGCTTTTAAACAGGGTAGGCCAAAACATGTTTCTTTTGAAAAGTGAGGTGCAAAAACTGGTTTCTTTTACGGGGGACAAAAAAATAATTGAAGAAAGCGATGTTCAAGTATTAACAGTGCCTTTAATTGAGGAAAATATATTCAAGGTGGTTGATGCTATTGGTCAGCGTCTTATTTTGCAGGCGCTTAAGGGAATAAGAGATCTCCTGGTCAATCGCCAACCACCCCCGGTTATTCTGGCTATGCTGGCCCGGCAATTTCGCTTAATTTTACAAACAAGGCAACTAACATCCTCCGGATTCTCCCAAACTGAACTAAGTAAACAACTAAATATCCATCCTTACGCCGCTAGCAAAATAATCAAACAAAGTAAAAATTTTAACGAACAGCAAACAATTGCCATCCTGGAAAGGCTGCTGGAAATAGACCTGGGCACTAAAACAGGAAAACTGGACTTTTACCCCGCCATAGAAACGCTTTTGTTAGAACTTCATACAATAAGTCAACAACATTGAAATCATAAGCAAGGTATGATATAGCAAAGGTTACGGGATGATAAAATTCCTTATCTTTATTATACGACCTGTTTTATTTGTTGATTGTATTTTTTGGTAAGACGCGATTTTTTTCGCGCGGCGGTATTTTTATGTAAAATACCTTTAGTTACGGCTTTATCTATAACCCGCAGGGCATTACGTAAATTCTGCTCTGTTACCTGCCGGTTATTTTCGACTAAACTTCTTTCCAGTTTGCGAATGTTCGTACGCAGGGCAGACTTTAAGCTGGCGTTGCGCAAAGTACGTTTATGAATAGTTCTTACCCTTTTGACTGCCGATTTAATCTTAGGCACATTTTTCACCCCCTTAACCCGTGAAAATAACAAAAGTTGCTGTATAGGAACAGAACCGTCTCTACTTAAAAATTATTCCGTATAAAACACCCGCAAAAGTTAAGACAAGCCCCAACATCATGGTAAACATCCAGTTTCTCAATCCATTAATCTCCTGGCGCAAGCTGCCGATCCCATCTTTCATCTCCTGTCGCAAGCTTTTTTCTTTGCTGTCTATATGCTGAAATAATTGCCATAAACCAGAGGGCATTTCAGGATATTAATAAACTTTATTTTCTTCCATAAAACATCACCAAAACAAATATAACAAAATAACAGTTGTCTTGCAAGCTACTTTTATCTTAGGGTAAAATATTTATAGGATAAAAATAAACAAGAGACCTAAAGGAACCTTACGTGTAGAAAATTATTAAAGAAAGCAGGATATTTAGCTTAAAATCACGAATTTATATTTAGGTAAAAAATAAATAAACGAGATAACAAAGATAAAAAAGGAGAGATAGCTGTGTTTCCTAGTCTAGGTATGCCCGAGCTAATATTAATTTTGGTCCTTGCCCTGATTATTTTTGGGCCGCGCAAATTACCTGAAGTAGGAAAGTCTTTGGGCAAAACTTTAAATGAATTCCGGCGTGCTTCTTTGTCTTCCTTTGGTGAAGTGGCCAAAGCAAAAGAGGAAATAAACAATGAGTTTCAGCAAGTTAAAGAGGTAATTAAGGAACCGCCTAAAGCATAGGCATAAATAAAGGAGATTAACTTTCAAGTATTTTTAAAAATAATCAATAGAAGCGTTTCGGGAGGACGTAAAGATAATGGTGCTTGATTGGGTTCTCACCGGAATGGGGGCGGCCGGGGCAGTGGCCGGAGTAATTGCTCACCGCGGGCAGGCTCCGGTTATGATAAAGAAAAAGGAGTTTTGGAAGGTTGCCCTCACCGCAGCGGTAAGCGCGCTAATATTATTTGCGCTAACCTATTTTTTCAAATTATCCTTTCCTTTTGGGGAAAAGTTTGGTTATGGGATTCTGATTGGAGCCTTCACCGGCATACTGGCGGGAATGTGTCTGGGGCAGACAGATAAAAAGACGCCGTGGGCTTTACTGTTGATGGCAGCCGGTCTTTCCTCCCTTGCCCTTTTTGGTGCCGGCCTGATTATTCTGCTTTTTGGTGCCTGGTCCCAACCGGTACTGGGGGGATTTATTGTTGGGGCGCTGCTGCCGGCAGTGCTTTACCGGCTGGTGCTGCCGGCGTTTGCGGGTATAGAGCTTTGGGCTCTTTCAGCCACAACTGTTGGCGCTACTCTGATGCTGGCAACGTTCCGCTTCGACGCCGCGGCAGATTATTTCTGGTGGCGGGCACCGTTATTGGTGCTTTTGGCTGCCTTAGTGGCCCAAACAGTGGGGGCGGCGGCAGCCCGGGAGGGGAAGGGATTCGCCATTCCGGCGTTTATCGCTTCATCAATTACCCTCGGCTTAGTGGCTTTATTTACCTGGCACCTCTTTCCCAACTGGTTGCTCTTCTGGGTTGCTGCCGTCGGAGTAGGTACTTTTGCCCTGGCGGCGTGGCTTTTTTCTTCCTCCCCCGCCTTTTTGCCCGCCTCGGCTACAGCGGTGCTGGGCGTGATGGCGTTTGCGGCCGTTGGATTCCGGCTCCTTGGGGGTTTTGGCATTGGCATGGGAATGCTTGCCGCCTGGCCTATTGTAATTTCTGCGGTTGCATCTTCCTGGCTGACAACACCGGAGACAAACGAGCATCCGGAACCGGCACATTCTTTAATCTTGCTGGTTTTTATTGGTACAGGGATACTTTTTTACCGCTTGTTTCTTGAGCATTATGCCGCCGGGTTGCAGGGTCTGGATCTTTACCCTCATTATACCTTTGTTGCCCTTATCTTTGGCGCAGTATTTCCTTTTGTGCTCCTCTCCTTCTTTCCCCTGCCTCAGTTGCCTAGCCTCGGCCGGCGGTTAAGCGGTGCTCTACTGGTGGGATTTCTTGCCCTTATAGCGCCTTTAATCCTTTTGGTCCTTTGGGGATTTAAAGCGGCGTTAGGCTTTCTTATAGGGTCGGTTGCGGCCACAGTATTCATCCTCTTTGCTTTTACGGAAACGTTAGGGATGAAAAAACGGGGATGGACCCAGGCAGCGCTGCTAGTGCTGACGGCCCAGGTTTCGGCAGGAGAATTTTCGGGACTACTTTCTGCTTTTGCTCAACTGCCGCGTCTGACCAAGGTAATTATACTTGCCGTTACAGTAGTGGCCGGGCTTCTCTTGACAAAGATATGGAGCCTTTTACATCGTCCTCGCACCTTTAGGAGGGAGAAAAGTGAGTATACCCGGGATTAATGTGTCCGGCCGGTGGGTAATTGTACTTGCCGTCTTATGGTGCTTTGCGGTTTTGGGTCTGGCAATGGCCCAAGAAACACCGGTAGGCACAGTGGAAGGCCGGGTGATGAGTTCTGATACCGGCCGGCCAATTGCGCAAGCTAACGTTTGGTTATCTCCGGAAAAAGAAGACGGGGTTTCTAAAAGCGCCCAAACGGATGAAAACGGCCGCTTTCTTTTTAGCGATATTCCGGCGGGAAGCTATACCGTCGAGGCTGCCGGCAGGGTTCATAATATGCCGCCGCTAAAGATAACGGTACGTGAGGGGAAGCTTGAAAAGCTGACCCTGCCCCTTAAAGCCGGTCAACCTTACCTTAACCTTTATATTCCCCAGCGAATTTTTCTGAGCAAGGAAAAACCGAAAATGGTCCTTGACGGCTTTACCGTGAGCGAAGAAGCGGTTATCACCTTGCACAAGGTAAATAAAGATAAACTTTTTTCCGGAGAGTCTAAGTTTATATACAAAATTCTAATGGAGCCGCCGGGTTTTTGGAACACTTCTACCCGTCAGCAACTGCTTAATAATCCGGTCCTTGAAGCACCCGCCTCTAAAAAGGTCAAGATTACCAAGCGTGATTGCGAGGGTGCCTATCAGCAGCAGATAGCGCTGGAACCTCAGGAAGCGGGAATTTATCTGGTTACCGCTTCGGTGGGTCAATTGGAAGGGATGAGTTGGATTGTAGTAAGCAATATCGGCCTGGTCACCAAGGAAAACGGCCGGGATTTAGTGGCTTACGTGGCAAAGCTGGACAGCGGTGAACCGGTGGCGGGTGCAGCAGTTAAAATTCTCTCGGGCCAGAAATTTACTTCCTCCGGTTTAACAAACGGGGAGGGAACATATAAGGGGCGCTCAACCATTCCGGTGCCGGGTGAACCGGAAAACAGGCTGATTTTTGCTTACCAAGGCGACTCTATTGCTTATGTAACCTCTTACACGAATGAAATTGAAGCCGGAAAGCCGGCCCTTTACGCCTATACTGACCGTCCTATCTATCGCCCGGGGCAACTGGTTTATTTTAAAGGGATTGTTCGCCACCTGTCTGGTGATGCTTACCGGTTGCCGCAGCAGGGTGAGGCGCGGGTACAGGTTCATGACCGGCGGGGCACACTGGTTTACGCCGGCCGCTTCTCCCTTACCCGTTTTGGCTCTTTTTACGGACAGTTTACCCTTCCGGAATACGCCTCCACCGGTGAATATTCCCTTGCCTGCTCCTTTGCCGGGCATACCCAGACGGTTTCTTTTGCCGTAGCCGAGTACCGTAAGCCGGAGTTTGCGGTAACGGTTGAAATGCCTAAAAAACGCTGTGTCCAAGGGGAAATGATTAAGGCTAAGATTCAGGCCGCCTATTACTTTGGGGCACCGGTTGCGGGGGCAGAGGTTCGCTACCAGGTATTTTGTTCTGATTATTGGTTTTGGCCGGGCGAGGAAGAACTGGAATGGGGATACGGTGACTACGGAAGTAATGGGGCGGTGGTGCTGGAAGGAAAAATTCGCACCAACACCGGCGGGGCAGCAGAAATCCCGTTTCCTGCGGAATGGAAGCAGGCGGCAGAGAATGACGGAGCCACCGACCGGAAATTTACGGTTTCGGTTATAGCAACGGAACCAGGCGGCCGGGAGGCCACCGCCGAAGGGAGCATCATTGCCACCCAAGGGGAGTTTAAAGTATGCCTGGAACCGGAACAGTCCATGGTTGCGGCGGGCGAACCGGCCCGCTTTAAGGTTTCCGCCTTTGATTATGAATCCCGGCCCCGGTCAGGTGTTAAGCTGACTGTTGAAGCCAGTCAGGTTCGTTGGAGGGAAGGGGTGGAAAGTTACGCCAGGGTGGAAAGAGTTAAGGTGTTAACTTATGTTAGCGGGCGGGCCAGTTTTAATTTCACGCCGCCTGAACCGGGCTCTTATCGCATCCGGGCTGCCGGTCAGGATGAAAAAGGTAATCAGATTAAGGCCTCTACCTGGATTTGGGTTACGGGCCGGGACGAATTCAGTGGCTATCGGTACCCAGAATTAGAGGTTATCCTTGACAAAAAAGTCTACGCCCCGGGAGAAGTGGCCAAAGTTTTAATTAATTCTAAAGAAGAAGATAAAACAGCACTCTTAACGGTGGAAGGCCGGCACCTTTTTGCCTCCCGGTTGATAAAACTCACCAACAAGTCAACCCTTATTGAAATCCCTGTGCTACCTGAGTACCGGCCCAATTTTTATCTTTCCGTTTGCTACGTAAAGGACAAAAGGTTTATTAGCCAGACTGATGGGGCAAAAGTATCCTTGAAGGAGCAAACCCTCAAGTTAACCGTAACTCCGCCCAAAAAGAACTACGAGCCTGGTGAGGAGGTAACGTGCCTCCTAAAAACGGTGAATGCCGCCAACAAGCCCGTTCAGGCAGAAGTTTCGCTTGGGGTGGTGGATGAAGCCATCTATGCCCTTCGCCAGGATAGTACTGAGCCAATCCTTGATTTTTTTTATGCCCCACAGTACAATATGGTGGTTACAAATTATTCCTTTCCGGAAGTCTATTTAAGCGGGGATAAAAGTGCTCCTGCCGCGGTGGCGGTGCGTAAAAAGTTTGTTGATACGGCTTACTGGCGGGCAAATATCGTGACCGATGTAAAGGGCGAGGCAAAGATAAGCTTTAAGATGCCCGATAATCTTACCGCCTGGCGCTTCACGGCCCGCGCCTGTACGTACGGTACAGCCGTTGGCGAATACACCACGAACGTTATCTGTTCCAAAAATTTTCTTGTTCGTCTTCAAGCCCCCCGGTTTTTGGTGTCAGAAGACGAAGCGGTGATCTCCGCCCTGGTCCATAATTACCTGCCGGAAAAAAAGCGCGTTACCGTTACTCTTAAAGCTCAAGGTATAAAAGTAAATGATCGTCTCTCAAGAACGGTAACCGTTCCGTCCGCAGGAGTAAAACAGGTTACATGGCGGGTTTGTCCCTCCAGGTTAGGGAAGGTTTCTCTAACCGCCTATGCCACCTGTACGGGAGCAAAAGATGCCGTAGAGCTTACCCTTCCTGTACACCCACGCGGCCAGCGGTACGTGCAAACCCTTGCCGGTTCATCTACCGGGGGTGTAGTCTATGAAAAACTTGTGGTCCGGCCCGGTGCCGTACCAGGAGCCGGCGAAATATCCTTACGTTTTTCCCCCTCCCTTTCCGCTGCGCTTTTAGGAAGCCTTGAGTATTTGGCTCAGTACCCGTATGGCTGCGTAGAACAAACAATGAGTGCTTTTCTGCCAGATGTGGTTGTCTGGCGAACGCTGAAATCACTCGGCCTTTACCATCCCGAGTTGGAGAAAGAACTGCCTGCTATGGTGGGAAAGGGCTTGAACCGGCTCTATGACCTGCAAAACGGGGACAACGGCGGCTGGGGCTGGTGCCGGTACGGGCAAGAGGATTTATGGATGACCTCTTACGTCGTTTTTGGCCTCTTGACGGCCCAAACGGCCGGTTTTGAAGTAAACAAAGAGGTGCTTGACAGGGGACTGGCGGCCCTGGAACGGCAGCTTACCGCGGCAGGCAAGGAGCGGGAGAATAAGCTTTTTAGTCTTTATGTTTTTTCCCTTGCCGGGCAGAAGGAAAAGGTACGGACCGGGCTACAGCCAATCTTAAAGCAGCCCGGTGCGCTAAATTCCCGGGAAACGGCACTTGCAGCCTTAACATTGAAGGAGATTGGAGAATCAAAGCTGGCCCAAGATTACCTCGGGCGGCTTTGGGACCAGGCCATCGTGGCTCCTAACGGGATTTATTGGGCCTGCCGGGAGAAAAAAAATTTAGAGGTGCCCACGGAAACGACCGCTTTAGCCCTCATGGCGGTTATAAAAATATCTCCTGAGGATGAACGGATAACTAAGGTGGTCCGGTGGATTTTAAATGAACGCCGGTTTAACCGTTGGTATTCGACCCGTGACACCGCGCTAATCCTTTACGCTCTTTCGGACTACCTGGCCTATACCAAAGAGCTTCAGCCGGATTTTACGGTTGACCTCTGGCACAACGGACAAAAGATTAAAACGCTGCGGTTCGGTAAAGAATCGGTGTTCCTGCCGGAGCAGGAGGTTGTGATTCGACCCGGTGAGGTCAGTCCGGGCGAGAACTCCATTCGGATTAAAATGCACGGAAAAGGAGTGCTTTACTATACGCTTGGACTAACCCAGTACATAAACGGGGGGAAATTGGCCCAAGACTCCGGCAGTTCCGGAATTACCGTGGTCCGGGAATACCGGAAGCTTGTTTTGCACCGGCTTGAGAAATCGGGGCTTTCGCGTCTTGAGCCCGCCCGCTCTACCACTACTACCTTTAAAAATGGCGATGTAATGCGGGTAAAACTTATCATTACTTCGCCGCGGGAGTACCGGCACCTGCTGGTGGAAGATTATCTTCCGGCCGGTGGTGAGGCTTTTGACCGGGGACGAATGGAGCCGTGGGAGTGGAATTACTGGTGGGTTGACCGGGATGTCCGGGACGAGAGGGTAACCTTCTATGTGGAGAAGCTGCCCCAGGGAAAAAGCGTACTCGAGTATGAAATCCGGGCCGGGATACCCGGGGTTTATCACGCTATAGCCCCCCTTGTTGAAAGTATGTACCAGCCGGAAATAAGGGCCGGCGGTTCGATGCACCGGGTGAGGATAGAGTGAGGCCGTCAGATGTTAATCCTCAGACGCCAAATAATAACCATCAACTTCTGACGACCGGCAGCCAACGGCCGGCGACTAAAAGACCATCCGGTGGCGAATATTTTTGGAAGCAGCACCAAAAATTGCTTTTTACGGCAGCAGCAGTTATTGCCGTATTGGTGCTTGGAATTTGGGCTATAGGGCAGCCAACCCGGGGGGAGGTTATTGCCGCCTACCGCACCGGTCTTGCCAACCGGACGCCGGCCCAGATTCATAACCTTCGCCTGGCGGTAAAGGCGCTCCACGGCAAAGTTTTGCCGCCCGGTGCAGAATTTTCCTTTAACCGGACCGTAGGGTCCTGGTCGGCGGATCAAGGATATGTTAAAGCACCGGTAAGCTATTTTGGGGAGTTGATCCCCGGTTGGGGAGGAGGTGTGTGTCAGGCTTCTTCCACCCTTTATAATACCGCTTTGCTTGCCGGGCTTGAGATTTTAGAGCGGAACCGCCACAATTTTCCGGTCCGTTACGTACCGCCGGGCCAGGACGCTGCCGTAGCGCAATACAACATTGATCTTCGTTTCCGCAATCCTTATGATTGGCCGCTCAAGATAGAGGCGGAGATAAAAGGAGAATGGGTGGTCTGCCGTATTATCTCGCCCCGGCCACTGGGCGGCGTTTTCTCTGTAGAGCGGGAAATCCGGGAGGTTCTGCCGCCGGCAGAAGTGATCAAGACAAATGGGTCAGGCGGGGACCTGCGCTGGCGGGTGGTTAACCAAGGGGCCCCCGGTTTACGGGTGGCGGTTTACCGCCGGGTGACAACCGGTACCCGGTCTGTACGCACCCTGATTTCCGAAGATACTTACCCCCCTATGAACCGTTTGATATACGGTGAATTACCATCTTAAGCGCAGGATCACAAGACCGGCAAGGACAATAAATTTTTATGGAACTTATATGGAGGTGCTTAATTGTCATTTTGGCAGTCGGTAGTATTAGGAATTGTCCAGGGGATAGGTGAGTTTTTACCTATTTCCAGCTCCGCCCACCTGGTGCTTGTACCCTGGTTGATGAAATGGATTTACGCGGGGTTAACCTTTGATGTGGCCTTGCACATAGGCACTCTTTTAGCGGTGGTAAGTTACTTTTGGCGTGATTGGCTGGTCCTGCTGCGTGACGGTTTTTCCTGCCGGCCTACCAGAGAAAGAAATTTATTTTGGTACCTAGTCCTGGCTACCATTCCAGGAGCTTTTTTTGGCTATGTTTTTGAAGAACAGGCCGAAACTGTTTTTCGCGAACCGTTACTAATCGGAATTATGTTAATCGTAATGGGTATAGTTCTTTACGTGGCGGACCGCTGGAGTCAGTCCCGTAAAAGTTTAAATCAGCTAACGCTGGCGGACGCTTTAGGAATAGGCATCTCCCAGGCCTTAGCCATCATTCCCGGTGTTTCCAGGGCAGGCATTACCATGACCTGCGGCCGTTTTTTAGGTTTAAAAAGGGAAACAGCCGCCCGTTTTTCGTTTTTATTATCTACCCCGATTGTTTTTAGCGCCGGAGTATTACAACTAAAAAAGCTTCAAGTGGCGGATTTAAACGTTCCTTTTATTACGGGGGTGGTTGTTTCAGCTTTAGTAGGGTACCTGGCCATAAAATTTCTCCTGAGTTATCTGACCCGGCACGGATTTGGTATATTTGTGTGGTATCGCTTATTGTTAGGCGTACTGGTAATAATTGTTGCTTTATCCAGGGGTTGATTTACCCCGAACCAATGATGCCTGGCCGGCCTGAAGCAAAAGAAGCGAGCAAGACCGGCAACAAATACCTTCCTTCGCCTGCTATCCCCCGCAGGATGTGTTCGCTAAAACTGCTAATTAGGCCCATTTTAGGACTAATTAAGCTAACCATCGTCACCAGCGC
>JJNX02000026.1:12964-25821 GCA_000681355.2 Peptococcaceae bacterium SCADC1_2_3 | reverse complement strand
ACAAAAGAAGACATCATAGAAATTATCAATTTACAGCCTTTAAAAGACGGAAAGGCAAAGGCTTATCAGGTTAAGCAAGTGCGAAATCTGATTTTAAAATATAAACTCCACAGGAGGATAAGCGATGTATAAATACGAGATAATTATTTACTGGAGCGAAGAAGATAAAAAGTATATAGCTGAAATACCCGAGTTACCGGGCTGCATGGCAGATGGTGACACTTATGAAGAAGTCATAAAAAATGTTCAAATTATCATCTTTGAATGGATAGAAACCGGAAAAGAACTGGGTCGGGCAATTCCGGAGCCGAAAGGAAAGCTCATGTACGCTTGAGAATCTTATATACCACAACACCCGGAAAAAGAGAATCAAAGGAGGCAAGGAGGGACGGTTATTGCTTGCCTGGCAGTATATTCCAATATCCTGCGCTCAACACGATAAAGATATCCCAGCGTCAAGCAAAACATGTCTTTTTCAATTGAAGACTGTTATAAGGCGGAACAATGGGGACATTGATGGTGAGGGTAGGGGATATCAAAAAACAGGTAACTGTTTTGAAAAATATCCTTTTATGGTAAAATAAAAACAAAAAAAGACTCTATTGAAATGCTTTAAGGAGATGTATATTAAGTGAGCATTGCCAATGCCGCCCAAGCCGTGGTTATTCAGAAAAACAAGCTTTCCGAAATTTTTCAAGATTATGGCGTAGAATTGGCTTTTTTATTTGGTTCTTCAACTGAGCAAGAGATTAGCCTTATCCATGATATAGATATTGCCGTTCTGTTTTCATCCTATGATTTTGAACGGTACCTTGAGACTTTATTTGCCCTAAACAAGGCCATAAAACAAAAAAACGTAGACTTAGTGGTTCTCAACCTCGCCAATCCTGCATTAAAAATGGAGGCTTTGTTAAAGGGTATTTTACTTTATTGTACCAGTTCGGACGCTTTTGCCAGGTTTAGCGCGGCAACCTTTTTTGATTATGATGATTATTCTTTTTTTAAAAAGGAATTCCGAAGCTGTTTGCAGAAGCGAAGCAGGGAGGGATTTTCGGTGGCTGAAAGGAAATTAAACCGTGAGAGGGTAGAAACATACTTGTCTAAAATGGACGAATCCATCCAACGGTTGGTGGAATTGCGCAAAAGACTTACCTCTTATGAAGACTTCATGGATGATAAAGATACCCGTGAGTTATGCGTTCACCACCTGCGCATCTCTTTAGAGTGTGTTTTGGATATTTGCCGCCATTTTCTGGCCGTGAAAGGAGTCACTCTAAGTGATCTGGGAACTATAAATTTGATTGAATTAGCCGGGGAAAGGGGTTTGCTCCACGGCCAGTTTGCCCGGCGCATAAAGGGCATGGCTGGAATGCGTAACGCCATAGTACACGTATACTGGCGATTGGATTACGAAGCTATTTACCGGGCTGTTACCGGTGAGTTGGAAGATTTCGATGAATTTGCCAGGCAGGTGAATAGCTATTTGTAGGCAAGAAGGAGGCAAGGAGGGACGGTTATTGCTTGCCCGGCAGTCTTTCCCAATATTCTGATCAACACGATAAAGATATCCCAACGTCAAGCAAAACATATCTTTTCCAAAAGAAGGAACCCGTGAATAACCTCTCCGGGTTTCTTCTGACATAAATAGACTTTTGGCTAATGTAAAGTTAAATTTTACCTAAAAAATAGTCCACTCATCAAATACGGTGGCCACCATCCTAGTTTAAAATTCTTTTTAAGTCTTCCAGGGAACCATTATCAATTAAATAACGGGGAATTTTGTCCAGTGGAGTTTCAGGGGTTACCGACGCCGGGCGGGTGGTAAATAAAAGCCGGTAACCCAGGGATAACGCTACCTCATTGGCCAGGCCGTTTGTTTTCCCAAAAGGCCAGGAAAGGGCAATTACCTGGTGACCGTTTTCTAGTTCTAAAAGATCCTTGGCTACTCTTAAATCTTTAGCCAATCTGGCCTGGTAATCTTCCGGAGCTTCCCCTTTTTGTTGGTATAAAGCCGGCTTTTTATTTTCTTTATGGTGCAAATCAAAGGTATGGGCGCCAACATCAATCAGGCCACTTTCTTTAATCATAAACCTGATCTGGTTAAAACTCATATGCTTAACCCATAGATGACGTCGCTGTAACTCTGGCGTATAACCTACCACCGGAAAAATAACCGCTTTAAAACCATACTGCTTAAGGATAGGGTAAGCCCTGTAGTAAAAGGATTCATACCCATCGTCAAAGGTAAGTAAAATACTTCGGGGAGGGAAATTTTTCTGCCGGTAGTAAAATAAAAATTCAGTTAAAGATAAGGTGCGATAGTTATTATGATAAAGATAGTCAATATGAGCTTTAAAGTCGTCGATGTTTAACTGGGAACCATTTATAGGTTTGCCATTTATTAAATCATGGTAAGTTAAAACTATTACCCTTGAGTCCTTTTCTTCTTTTTCGGTCAACGCATCCTGAAAAAATGATTTTTTTACTAACGCTAAATCTTGTCCTTTAAAATAAAAAAGGAACGCCAACACTAAACCTGATATAATAGCTCCTATAGCCAAATAAAAAGGAGGAAATTTTTTTAGCCCCAATAACTATTTTTCCTCTCTCGATTTTGTCTTTGTGGGCTAGCTGACCGCTAAATGCTTATGGCTTCCCGAACTAAAGTCATAGTTTTGGCCGCTTCATGGCGGGCTGTTTTTATGCCCTCCTGCAGTACTTCATCAATGTATCCGGGGCGGCTTAAAATTTCTTGCTTTCGCTCCCGGATAGGGGCAAGCAAAGCATCTAAAGTTACCATTAATTCTTTTTTACAGGCGACACAGCCTATTTTTCCGGCCCGGCATTTTTCCTCAATTTCCGCCAGTTGCTTTAAATTATAAATTTCATGGTATTTGTGCACCACACATACTTCCGGATGACCCAAGTCTGTTTTATGGATGCGGGCCGGATCGGTAATCATGGCGTTTACTCGCCGTTTAATTTCTTCCGTATCCGCCGCCAGTCCAATTTCATTATCGTAACTTTTACTCATTTTTCGCCCGTCAATCCCCGGCAGTAAAGGAATTCTGGCCAGTTCGGCCCGCGGTTCAGGAAAAACACGCCGGTAGATAAAGTTAAAACGGCGGGCTACTTCCCGGCACATTTCCACGTGCGGCAACTGATCTTCCCCTACCGGTACCGCGTTTGCCCGGTAAATAAGAATATCTGCCGCCTGCAATAAAGGATAGCCCAGGAAGCCATAAGTCATAATATCTTTACCCTGTTCTTTAAACTGCTGCACCTGGTCCTTATAAGTAGGAACTCTTTCCAACCAGCTTAAAGGGACAAACATAGAAAAAAGTAAGTGGAGTTCCGCATGTTCAAGAATTTTTGACTGCACAAAAACAACGCTTTTTGCCGGATCAATGCCCACGGCCAGCCAGTCCGCAATCATCTCCCGGATATTATTTTTTATATTTAAGGTATCGTCATAGGCCGTGGTTAAAGCGTGCCAGTCAGCTACAAAATAAAAACAGTCGTAGTCATCTTGAAGGCGGCACCAGTTTTCTAGCACCTGTAAATTGCCAATATGAAGCCGTCCGGTAGGACGCATGCCGCTTAAAATTCTTTCCTTTTCCATTTAACTTTTACCTAACTCCTTTACGAATTGCAGGCAAGATGCCTGCTCCACTATTAAATTTTAAGGTAGGATAAGGCGCTGGCTAAGTTTATTAAGACATGGTAGATCGGGGAAATAATCAAACCCAGTATCCCCCCAATAATCCCGGTAAATAAAAGCACTAAAAGAATAATGGTACCATACATTTCCAAACCAACCAACCAGTTTTGCTGTCCCGGCAGCAAACCGGCTAAAATTTTTGAGCCGTCCAGGGGAGGAATGGGCAAAAGATTAAATATAGCCAGGATGACATTAATCCGGATAATTTGATTTAGCATGTCCGCTCCGTAATTAGGCAATTGTCCGGCTAAAAAACCAAGGGCTACCGCCCCTAAAACTGCCAGGATCATATTGGTAGCCGGCCCGGCCAAAGAAACCAGTAAAAGGCTGCGCTTTATATCACCGCGTAAATTATAAGGGTTAACCGGCACAGGTTTAGCCCATCCAAAACCCGCCAGGAATAACATGGCCAAACCAATAATATCTACGTGCGCTAAAGGGTTTAGAGTCAACCGGCCCTGATGGCGCGCCGTCCGGTCGCCTAAATAATCAGCTACCCAACCGTGGGCAAACTCGTGAAAAGTAAGGCCAACAATTATCGCGGGAAGCAAAATCGCAATTTGATATAAGCCAGGTAGTTCAGGCACCAGATACCTCCTTTTCGGACGCCGGACGCCGGACATCGGACGCCGGAACATTTTTGTGAAGCTCAAAGTATTGTTTTAAAAAGGCCGTTTCTTCTTCTAAGGTTTTAATCTGCCCGTCCAGGCGCGACCGCCACAGGGCATTTAGCGCTAGACGATATAAAGGTCCTGGCCGGTAACCCAGGTTTTTAATATATTTACCATTAATCACCGGCTTATTCCTTTGTAAAGATAAAAAGGTCACGCGAAAGCGTTCCTGTATCCATTCTTCGTCCAGCATAGCCAGCAATATTGGATGCGCCTCCGGTGGTAAACTTAAAAGCGCCAGGGCCAGCTACCCGGTCGTTGACTACCACCGGTACACGCCCAATGTCATGAGCAGTCATAATTTGCTGCACCTGGCTTACCGGTAAATCAGGAGGAACCCAAATTACGTGAGTGCCCATAAAACCTTTTACCTTGGCGTGTCCTAGACCATGATAGTTGGCTTTTTCTATATCCCGGCGGGAAATTACCCCTGTCAAGCGGTCTTCGGCAACTACGGGAAAGCCGGTATGGCCATAACGCAACATTAGTCCTCCCGCTTCTTTAATGGTTGTTTCGGGCGTTATGGTTTTTACCGGGCTGGACATAATATCTGCCGCGGTAAGAGAAGGACGAATTTTTTCTTTAATGACGGAAAAAAGTTTTACCGCCAACTGGTTTACCGTATCCTCTTTAATAATGGCGGAAGCTGCCGTAGGATGACCGCCACCACCAAAAAAGGTTATAATTTCCCCGGCGTTTATTTGAGGAACATTGCTTCGCCCCACCAAATAAATCCGGTCTTTCATGGCTACAATAGTAAAAACAGCTTCGCAGTGCTCTATATCAAGAATCAAGTGGGTAAGTACCGCCAGGTCGGCAATAAATTTTTTTACCTCTGCTTTGGCAATAAGAATGCGGCAGCCGGCTAACTGGTGGTATTCAGCCGAAAATAATAAAGTTCTTAACAATGCTTTTTGTTCCCTGGAAAGAGGGCGGCTTAAAAATCCTTTTACCACGTTCAAGTTGGCCCCTTGAGCCAGTAAAAAAGCTACTACGCTGGCGTCAAAAGAGGTGGTTCCGTTAAAAGTAAGAGAACCGGTATCACAATAAATACCCAGGGCTAATATAGTTGCTTCTAAGGCGGTTAAAGGTATTTTTTCTTTTTTTATTCGCTCAACCAGAATAGTAGTAGTTGCCCCAACCGGCTCAAACACCTCTACCGTACCCCGAAAATCGCCTTCGGCGGGAGGATGATGGTCATAAATATGGATTTCTATTTCCGGCCGGTTAAGAAGAGCGTCTAATTTATCTGACCACCGGGGTCTTCTGGTATCTACCAGTATTACCCGGTTAACTTGGGCTAAATTTATTTCTTTTAGCGTACAGGTATTAAGGACATCTTTATATAAAGATAAAAATTCTTCCACCTCAGGGGCTAGTTTATCCGGCATAACCAGCAAGGCTTCAGGATAAAGCTTTTGAGCCGCCACCATGGAGGCTAGAGCATCTAAGTCAGTATTAACGTGGGTTGTAATTATGTCCACCGTTAGTCATTTCCCTTGTTATAAATAAATTGGAAATTTAAAATTGAAAATTAGGAATTTGAAAATATTAGGAAACAAAGGATGAGCTATTTTTTCAATTTAAAATTTACCGTCTTCATTTTTCTTTAATTTTCTTTAAGACATACTATTATACTTTTATACTTTGCATACAGCTATGTTTACCCGCCGGCTCTTTTTTAAACGCTCCGGCAAAACTTCATTTCTAATTAAATCCGAATAAGTTTCTCTTTGCAAGATAAGATCAGCCTGACCATCATTGACTAAAACCATGGCCGGGCGCGGCAGGCGGTTATAATTCATGGACATGGTATAATTATAGGCCCCGGTGCAGCTGACCACCAATATATCGCCTGGCTCTACCAGGGGCAACTCTATATCCCAAATCAGCATATCACCCGACTCGCAGCATTTACCGGCCACAGAAACCGTCTCCACCGGCGGCTGAGCCGCTTTGCTTGCCAGGCAGGCTTCATAACGGGACTGGTAAAGGGCCGGCCGGGGGTTATCGCTCATCCCACCGTCTACCGTCACGTATTTACGTACCCCGGGAATATTTTTTACCGCTCCCACCGTATAAACAGTAGAACCCGCAGGACCGCAAATAGAACGCCCCGGTTCGACAATTAAGCGGGGTACTGATAAATGGTGCTTAAGGGCATTTTTTTGAAGCGCCGTTATCAATACTTCCGCATATTCTTGAATCGAACATGGCCTGTCACCTGCCGCATAGTATATTCCCAGGCCCCCGCCAAGATTAAGGTCAGCCGGGACCCACCCTGTCTCCCGGTAAACTTGCGCCGAAAAATTCAGCAACACTTCAGCCGTGTGCTCGTATGATTCAAGTTCAAATATTTGGGAGCCAATATGGCAGTGAAGCCCGTTTAGCTTTACCCCATTCATTTCCAAGGCCCTTTTTATACCCGCTAAAGCCTGTCCGTTCTCAATAACCAAACCAAATTTACTATCAATCTGGCCCGTTTTAATATATTCATGAGTATGCGCTTCTACTCCCGGGGTAACCCGAAGAAGAATATTTACCTGGGTGGGGATTTCTTTGGCCAAATGATTGAGCATTTCCAATTCGTAGAGGTTATCCACCACAAAATAACCCACTCCGGCCTCTAAAGCAAACTTAATTTCCGCCGCCGATTTATTGTTCCCGTGAAAGTAAAGCCGTGAGACAGGAAATCCGGCCTGTAAGGCGGTGTATAGCTCCCCTCCCGAAACTATGTCCAGGCCCAATCCTTCTTCCTCAACCAACCGGCAAATGGCGGCGGTCAGCAGGGCCTTGGCGGCGTAAACTACTTCTGCCTTATTTTTTTCAATAAATTCCCGGTAGTACTCCCGGCATTTTTGGCGAAAAAGCGCTTCATCAATCACGTACAAGGGGGTACCAAACTTACGGGCCAGCTCTACCGTATCACAGCCCCCAATTCCTAAATACCCTTTGCCGTTAACAGACATGGTTCCGTGTAAAATCATTAATTTAAAACCCCTTAAAAAATAATCTGAATATTTCCTGGAAAGAAATAATCTAAATGACGGCTTTATTTTAACATACCTTATTTCTTACAAGCAATAGACATGATTATTACTTTTTGCAATCTCTTGATTATAGTATAATGTCACTGGTAGTTCTACCGGGAAAACCAGCTAATTTTTTGGGTTTACAATCGAAAGTCAGGGCTTTTCAGGCCTTTAAGGGGGATCCAAATGAAACTGGCGGATCTAATCAAGCAAATGCAAACCAGCTATTATAAAATGCTGGTGATCGTAGACAACGGTCGCCAGCAGGATAAAATCATCCGGCCCCTGCAGGAAGAGGGCTGGGTGGCCGTTGACGTGACCGCCGCAATTCTCAAGCTCGTGGGAACTATTCCTGAAAACAAAGTGAAGGTACGAATCGGCGGCAAGATCAAAGAGTGGTTTTATTCCCTGCCCGACCGGCTGATTTTATATAATACCAGCATCCTTTACTCTCCGGAGTTGGGCCGGCTCAATCCGGTGGGCGCCTTTAAGTATAAGTCGCGGGAAAAAGAGGCCATCGTACTCCTGGAAGGACATCTGGCGGGCAACCGGATTCAGTATTCCCAGTTCGGGCGGCCTGACTATACAGAAATAGAGGTCGGTGAAATAATCCACGTTAGAATGGAGGATATTGATGGCTAAAATCAAGGAATTCTTTAACTTTGAAAAGATTAAAGAAGTAGTTGATATTGATGCCATTACCGATAAAAAGGCAATGGTGGAAAACTATATTATCTCCCCTTCCCTGGAAGAATATCTTATTCACCTGTTCCGGGATATAAACTCCGATACGCATAAAGCGGCCCAGATTATCGGTGGTTATGGCTCTGGTAAATCACACCTCCTGGCTTTCATCATTTCTTTGCTCACCGCGCGGGACCTGTACCGGTATGTTCAAAATGACCGGATTAGGGAGATGCTTGAGGGTCCACGGCGGGATTTTGCAGTCATCCACTGGGAGCTGCAGCCGAACGACGTACGGTTAAGCGAGTACTTCTATGATCAATTGGAAATACAACTGAAGGAAAAATACGGTATCGAAATGGCCTTGCCAACGTCCGGGGTGGTAGATCATAAAAAAACCATCCTTCAGGTTCTGGACAAAGTCAAGGAAGACAATCCCACCCGGGGTCTGGTGGTAGTGGTGGACGAAATTTCGGATTTTTTAAAACAAAAATCCAAAGAAAAGATTAACCACGATATCCAGTTCCTGCGCGTCCTGGGACAGGCTGCCCAAAGTTCCGACTTCATGTTTGTCGGCGCCATGCAGGAGCAGATTTTTTCCAACCCCAAATATATGGACGAAGCGGAAAGTTTTGGGCGGGTGGCGGAACGGTTCCAGATTATTACCATCAAACGCGAAGATATTAAACGGGTGATTGCCGGGCGGGTGCTCAATAAAACGGCGGGGCAGAGGCTTGAACTGGAAGAATTGTTCAAAGAATATCTAAAATACTTTCCGAATCTTCGGGCCGGCCTGGATGAATACATTGACCTGTTCCCCCTGCACCCTTACGTAATCCACATCTTTAGCGAGCTGCCCTATTTTGAAAAACGCGGGGTAATCCAGTTTACCGTCCAGGAAGTGGAGCGAATCCTGGAGCAGGAATTCCCTTTTTTAATCACCTACGACCGGATTTATAACGAAATCGCCTCCAAACATACGGTCAAAAACTTGGAGAGCGTTTCCCCGGTAATAAACGCCATAGAAACCCTGGAAAGCAAAGTGGATCTTTTAGATACCCGCCACCAGGAAACGGCCCGCAAAATTATTAAAGCCCTGGCCGTACTCAGACTTTACGGGAAAAGCTTGAACAATGGGGCCGCCGCGGAGGAGTTGGCCAACACCCTCTTGACCTTGCCCGGCAACAGGCTGATGGAGGCGGCCGACGAGATTACCCTGGTGCTGAACAATTTTCGCAAGGTTACCGACGGACAATTCATCAATGTCACTAAAGACGGCTACTATTTCCTTGACCTTGCTCTGACCGTGGACTATGATCAGGTGATCCGGCGGCGGGCTGAAAATCTGCCGGAAAATATCCTGGACGAGGAGATCCTGGCCCTCTTAAAAGACCAGTTGCTTCTGACCGATGGTCCCGCCCCGGCTGTCTTTTGGGACACCTGCCGCTGGCCGGGCCGCCGCGCTTTTAGGGAGGGTCTT
Organism: Peptococcaceae bacterium SCADC1_2_3; assembly: GCA_000681355.2. GTDB lineage: Bacteria > Bacillota > Desulfotomaculia > Desulfotomaculales > Nap2-2B > SCADC1-2-3. The sequence goes on along the minus strand of JJNX02000026.1, from coordinate 16,233 downwards.
TTTATCTACGAAACCGGCCGGGGGGAAGCGTTTGGGGAAAGCGGGGACTACCAGGTCATCTTTGTATCGCCCTTTTACATCGGCAACCGCTATGCCGCAGCGGAAAACCGGGCGCAAGTCAGCGGCAGCCTGTCCCGTGAGGCGGTGGAGCAGTTAAAACTGGCTGCGGCCGCCCGGACCCTGGCCCGGGAAAATTACCACCGCAGCATTATGGAGAAAAAATATGCCGGTTTTAAAAAAGAGTTTACGGCCATGTTTATGCAGGCCTGGCTGGAAACCGGCCAGGTAGATACCGGTAAGGCCAAAAAAGGAATCAAAACCTTAATTGCCAGGGAATTTGCCAATTTTGACGAGTTGTTTTCCGAAATCAAACCGGGGCTTTTTGAGGATTATTTTAATCATAAATACCCAAAACACCCCAGATTTACCCAGTTAATTACCCGCGATAATATCAAAGGGGAATTTGGCGCAACCACAAGAGAAATCATCAGCAAAGGCGCCGTCCAGTCCCTGTTTTCCAATGCCAGGTCTATCTTAAATGCTCTGAACTTGTTGGACAAAAAGAGCAACCTTTCCACCGCCGGTTCGGAAGTGGCGGCTAAAATTATAGAAACGGCCAGGAATGCTGAGGGAAAGGTTGTGGGCGTGAACGAACTGATTAAAGAGTTCCAGGAGCCGCCTTTCGGCTACGACCGCTGGATGACCGCCTTTGTGCTCATCATCTTAACCTATAACGGGGAAATTGTCTTAAAAGCGGCCGGCGGGAAGGTGATCAGCTCGTCTGAGGTAGGAGAAACCTTTGGCACGGGTCTGGATGCCTTTGAAAATATCAAGTACCTGGCTATGGAGAGCGACTTCAACCCCCAGCCGGTAATCAACCTCCTGCAGGCCATCGGGATGGACCCCGGCACGGCAGCGAAAATGCGGGTGACGGCCAGGCGCGGCGAGGTGGTGCCGGAGTTCCGTACCCGCTACCTGGAAATAAAAGAACAGATTGAGTTTGTCCGGAAAAAACTGGAGACCCTTTCTTTAAACGCCGCCGGTCTTATTGACCTGGACGGGTTAAGCAGGCGACACCCGATCCTGATGGAGATCCCTCTGTCTGATTTTGAACAGGTAAAAACGCCCAACGATTTCAAAAAAATTGTTTATGACGACCCAACCATAAAAAAGATTGGCGATGCCTGGAAAACCCTACAGGAACTGAACCACTTCTACAAATTTTATACCGGACAGTTGGAGAAGGAAGTAGAGTATGCCCGGGAAGTCCGGCGGATGCTGGAGGAATACCCCAGCCTGTTTCTGGTAGAGGGTCTGAAGGAATTTCTAACTGAATCTTTTGCCGTGCTGGCCGACGCCGGCCGCCTGCTGGACCGGACCGAACAGTTGCCGTTACTGGGCAAGCTGCAGCAAGTCCGCAAAAAATACGTCGCCGCCTATTACGCAGCTCATGAAAAGTACGTGGGCGCCCGCGTCAACTGGGCCGGGTTAAAGCAGCTTGCCGCCAGCCAGACCTGGAAAAACCTATTACTTTTAAAGAACGTGGCCGTACTCAACAGGCACCCCCTGGCCCGGGTGGAAAATGAAATGTCGGTTCTTTCCGGCCTGCGCTGTGATGAATTTAAGGTAGAATTGATTGAGAAAAGACTGCAGTGCCCGCGCTGCAATTTCCCGGCGGGTTTTAAGCAGGAAAATATTGACCGGCGAATATCTTTTTTGGAAGATGAAATGGAAAACCTTCACCGGGAATGGGAAGAATCCATCCTGGCCGAGGTGAACAATTACCGGGACAACCTGGACTACCTGGAAGCAAATGAAAAATCTCTTGTGGAGCAGGCATCCTGCCTGCAGTTTGTTAATGTGGAGCAGGCATCTTGCCTGCAAAAAAAAGTAATTATTACAGAAGAACTGGTGATGGCCCTGAACAACCTTTTCAAGGAACTGGTTTCGGTGGAGGTTAACCTGCAGGGGTTGCTGGAGGCTTTATTTGATAACACCCAGGTTATTGATTATTTTACCTTTGAGCGGAAACTGGACGCCTGGAAACAAAAACTGGTAGCCGGCCTGGACCTGGATAAGGTGCGGATCAAGCTAGCCGGCGGTGAAGGGGCGGATTAAATAATATAAAAATGCAATATTTGCTTTATTTGGTAGATACAACTTTATATGACTTTAATGATGAAAAAGTTATTGGCTAAAAAATAATTTTTAATATTCAAGCAGGAAATAGAACGTATATTCGTGAATTATACATAAATATAATCTAAAGAATATTATCAATGCAGGCAGGATGCCTGCTCCACAAAGACTTGGACCTGGTTTTTTGACTTTATATAAGGAGGGGGATTGGATGAGTAAACTTACCTGTAAAGATTTATTGCTTTTGCTTTTGTATGTTCCTGGCCACACAAGCAATATATGTGAACCTATTCATGGCCGAACACGATTGATGAAAATGGTTTTTTTATTTGAAAAGGAGCTTTATCACAAATTCAGGTATGACCAGGTTATTCAAGAAAGCGATTTGCCAGATTTTAAGCCCCATAACTTTGGACCTTTTTCCAAAGAGGTCTTTGATAATCTGGAGTTTTTAATTAATCTTGGATTTATTGAAAGCAGTAACAGCAATCAAGAGGCACACGAGGATGAGGCGCAAGAATATTATTGGTGGAAAGACGATGCAGGTATCTTTGAAGATTTATATGAGGACCCGCTGTTCGAGAAGTATAATGAGGAAAGTTTTGCCCTATTTCCTTTAGGCAAACGCTTCGTGGAAGAGAATGTAATCAAGGAGCTTTCCGAAAACCAATTAAATGCCTTGGAAATGTTTAAATCTAATTGCACAAAAGTAGAACTGAGTATTTTGCTCAAATATGTATATAAAAAATATCATGAATACACCAGCCAGTCCAGGATAAAAGAAAAGGTGTTGTATTGATGATTGGCTTTAAAAATGAACAGGAATTGATTTATGAAGTAAAGAAATTTTATCAAGGGATGGGGTTGACTGTTTATGAAGGAGTGCCTTGTTTTTCCCGGTGTATAGATATGGTAATAGAGGAAGATGGTATATTTAAGGCAATCGAGTTTAAATTGCATGACTGGCGCCGTGGCTTAATACAAGCAGACCATCATTTATTGGCCGTTGATTATTCTTATGTTTGTCTGCCTAAAAGAAAAATTACCCCTAAAATGCTTAATTTTTTTAGGGAATACAGAGTAGGATTAATGATTTTCACCAGTGAAAATCAGGATCCTTTANNNCAGGA
>JJNX02000026.1:0-12369 GCA_000681355.2 Peptococcaceae bacterium SCADC1_2_3 | reverse complement strand
AGTTTCAACAGGAAATTTTGCCCCAGCAAGCTGTAGCTGTAGAAGATTTAAAATATTATAAGTTTGCGGGAGTGGAGGATGCTGTTCAGCCACGTATACTGATAGCGCCTTATTTCTACATGGAAGAGACTACTTGGGACCACTGGTTGCCTTTAAATCTTGAATTCGTCGAGATGGCTAAACAATTAGCTCCAAATCAAAATGTGTTTATGCAGGTTGTTATAAGTAAAGATATCTTGTTGGATAAAGACCTGTTGCTTCATGTATCGGAAAGTATTAAAGGAAGTGCGGCCGATGGGGTGTTTTTATGGATTGATAATTTTGACGAGCAGGAGGCAGGCTTGACCCTGTTATCCAATTATATACAATTACTTTTTAATATTGGAAAATGCAAGCAAATATTTAACTTATATGGTTCTTATTTTTCAATTGCTTTAATGAAGACAAGGCCGGAGCTGAATCTGGCAGGGGTTTGTCATGGTCTGGAATACGGAGAATCCCGTCCGGTTGTTCCGGTAGGCGGAGGTTTACCAATGTCAAAATTTTACTACCCGGCCTTACATGCGCGAATACGTTATGAGGATGCGGTGAGATTAGCCCGGCCTTATTTGGAATCAAAAGAGTTGTATTTGGGGCATGTTTGTAAATGTGACAAATGCCGTGATTTAATGAATAATATAGTTTCTCCGGAGGAAGCATTTGCAAAGTTTGGTGAAGGAAAACCAATTACTTTCCAAAGAAGAAATCAGATTGTGACTTTCCATTATCCTACCGAAGAGGCCCATGATCATTGCGTCCGGCATTACATGTGGAATAAATACAGGGAATTTAATGAAGACATTCGGGAAGCCGGCGAAATTGCCGGTCAGTTGGAGGGGGCAGCCCGGAAGTTTGAAGAAATTCTTGGGGCAACCGGTGTTAACTATTTATTGAAGTGGGCGAAAGTGCTGCGTAAAAAGGTGGGGTAATCCTTTGGATCAAAAGAAAGATGGCGAAGTAGCATTAATTACTGGCGCCGGTTTTTCCATCCCGGGTGGGATGCCTTCCCAATCTTCGATTCTGGAGGATATAGAAAACTATACCCCTGATGTAATGGAAAGCGGTGGGTTAGCTTATAATGACGCCAAGCAATACCTCCACAGGTTTTTAAATGCGATATTTTTTGGTGAGGGAGATAGTGAAGATTTAAAAGATGAAAATGCGAAAAAGCTGGCAAATATTACTTTGGAAGATATTTATACGATCTTAGATAGATCCGTACTGGGGGAGGACGTACTGCCTCCATTCTCCTTCGAGGAACTCCAAAGGATTCGCTCAAGTGTGGATGCCTGTGTTGTTTACTATTTTAATTCTTTGCAGGATAAAAAAAAACAGGAAGGAGGGGAATTGTATGAAAAGCTTTATAGTCGTTTGGAGGAGTTGTACGGTGATAAATGGGCAACAGTCAGTATAAATTGGGATACAATCTGGGATAATGTGATCGTTGATAAAATGGGAAAAAAAGGGTTTTATATAGATTATGGCGGCCCTGTTTTTCGAATTGAAAGTAATTGTATGATTAATCCTTCAAAAGAACAATTAGGGTTGAAGTTACTAAAATTGCATGGTTCATTTAATTGGCTGGAATGCCCTAGATGTCATACATTATTTGCCAGCCGGGATAATTTGGGGTGGCGGGGTTGCTTTGATCCCATTGGGTGCCCCCGGTGTATATGTTTTACGGAAGAGGTAAAGGAGCCAAGATTAAGAGCCCTTTTCTTAACCCCCACCATGCTTAAGAAAATAAAGAATCCTACCCTGCAGATTATTTGGGATGAAGCTATACACATTCTAAGCAACGCCCGTGAAATTTTTTTTATAGGCTATTCTTTTCCCTTTGCGGACTACGAATTGAGATACCTGTTTCGCAGAAGCATCCCGCATGGAACGAAAATAAAAGTTGTGCTGCATAAAGACGATGCAGGCGCAGATATGCTGGAAAGAAATAAACACTTGCTGCCAGTTGCTCGTTATAAGGCCGGGGTGGGGCTGGAACGGGATTTTGTGGCCGATGTGCTGGAGCATCTTCCTGTAGAGCCCAATATCGGACGCACCGAGCAGATGCTTTACTCCAAAGTACTGGCCCACTACGTCCAGCGGGGGTACGAGATCCGCCTGGACGCCAGGCAGTTTTACGCTCTGCTTAAAGATAATTTCAAGCTCATTGACGGCTACTGGTTCACCGGCCGGCAGGTTTTAAAGTACGCGGAGTGGAAAAGAAAACAGGAGCTCGCCGGAATTAAGGAAATTAAATCCGGCCAGCAAATTCTTTTTGTTTGTGACGAGAAATCGGCCCTGGCCTGGCTCTATGAATTTCTGGAAAGCCCGCAGACTTATACCGATATTTACACGGCATACAGCAAGAACCTTACTGCCGGCGACGACGCCATCCCGGAATTACGCGAACTCCTGGATAACAACTTTATTTTTGAAAACGGCCAATACCGCCGCCCGCAGACCGGTCAGGAAAAAGAAGCCATTGCCGGGAAGCGGGAAAAGGAGCTGGCCAGGACCTTCGAGCACCTGCTGACCGAGGTCGCAAGCGGGGCTAAGAAACTTAAAGGAGTGCGCAAGGAGGCAATCATCTCCGGCTTTACCAGGGCCTATCAGGAAAAGCGCTTTTCCGACATCCTGGCTGTAGCCGGGAAGATGGACAGAAACCTCCTGGAGACGAACGGCGAAATCAACGACTTTGTGGAAATCGCCAGGTTGAAAACAGGAGAGGGGTTATAAATGCAGGCAAAAAGAAAAGAGTTGGAGAATGACCGGTAGACCAGGCTGCGGGAGTTGGCCCGGCGCAGGCAAATGGCGCCGTCTTTAAACTTAAAGCAAATCGCTTACGTGGAGTTTATCTGATGGACGGAAAATGGTATCAGGTGTTGCTCGATAAAGTTAAAAGATCCTATCATGATTTGATTCTAGTTCTTGATTATGACCGTCTCGGCCAGACGCCGGAGCTGCGGGCGGCGCTTGCGGATACGTTTTCCCTTTACGACTATCGCGGTGAACTGCCCCTGCGGCGTTTTCTCAAAGAAAAAAGTGGCGGGCGGGCGCTTATTTTCAAGCCGCCCGAACAATCCTACCTACCTTACGACATCGAAGCCAGCGCCGACGTAATCTCCTGGCAGTTACGCGAAGTTTTTCCTAAAATGAGCCTGTCTGCATTGAAAACCGTTCCGGCAGAGAATTACCAGCGGATTTTTGATGCTTACTTGAAAATGGAAAGCTCGTTAAATATGGTGGATGCCGGGGGAACACGGCAATTGCTGAACAAATGGCTGGCCGCGCCGGCAGGAACAGGAGCAAGTTACGGTAAGGCTGATGCGGGCGGCCCAATTCATTCTTGTAAGGATCGGGGAGACGAAATTGAATATCGTTGCTGGGTATTGTCCCAGCAGATTGAAGAACTCCTGACGCATATCCCGGTTGACTGGCGCGCCCTGGCCCCTCTCTGGGGGGAATTGCAATACTGGCTTTGCCAGGAAAAGATAGACATGGCCGAACCAAGCGACCTGGACCGGCGGATTAGCCGTCAATTTACGGATTACCTCCTGGCTTCCTATCCCGGGCTCTTTTATGAAAGCTATTATCAAAGACCGGCTACAGTGGATAAGGTTTTGCCTTTTCTGGCCAACCGGCCGGCGTCAAAAACGGCCCTGCTCTGCATGGACGGGATGAGCTTTCAGGAGTGGTTCTGCCTTAAGCAGTACCTGGCCGGCCACGGCCTGGAGAAGTTTAACGAAATGGCCGTTTTTACCCTGCTGCCCACCATTACCGGGGTGTCCAGGCGGGCTCTTTTTTGCGCCCGGGGCAAGCTCAAAGAGTTGGTGGAGGAAGAAAAGGGCTTCTTGCAGTTTGCCCGCCAGAACTGGCCGCAGGCCGTGTCCCGGCGGCCCGGAATGTTTATCAATATTGACGGATGGTGGCACAAGGAATACCTGGACTTTAACTGTCTGGGGCTCGTCTATAACCTGATGGATGATCTTGCCCATTCAATGATCAACGTCCGGGAAAGTAAGGAATTGATGCAAAAAAATCTAACCCTTCAACTGGACAAAACCGAACTTGGTGAAATGTTAAGAAGGTTACTGGAAGAAGGATACCGGGTCTATCTGGCTTCGGATCACGGCTCGGTCTGGTGCCGGGGCAACGGCTATCAAGCCGTCAAATGGCTGGTGGAAGAAAAGGCCAAAAGGGCTCTTTTGTTTCCCAACAGGCTCCTGGCAGCCGATTTTGCCGCCGGCAAAGACTTGCTGGCTTACGAGAACACAAATCTTTTAGGGGATAAGGTGGCCGTCTTTCCGGCCGGTCGGGAAATGTTCGGGAAAAAAGGAGAAACGGCCATCAGTCACGGCGGCATCCATTTAGAAGAGGTGATTGTTCCCTTTGTGGAGGTACAGTGATGATCGCAATCTTATGCTTTTCTTGAGTGGCAAAAAAGCTTGAGAGCCCGGCATCCGGCTTATCAACCAGGTTTGAAGGTGAATTAATTATTGCCATTATTTTGTAAAATGTAGTAAGGGATGCTATTTTAACGTGATATAATAAACCTAATCTTAGGTCTACATAAGGGGGTTTTTCTATTATGCGTTGGCAGGATGTTAGACTTAATTATCCTTCAAAATGGCTAGTAATTGAGGCTTTTAGTGCACGTACTGAGAATAAAAAGAGAATAATTGAAGGGATTAAGGTAGTCGATACATTTGAGGATGGTAATAGCGCTTTACGTAAATATTTACAACTTCATAAGGAGCATCCAGAAAAAGAAATGTATGTGGTTCATACTTCTCGTCCAGAGTTGGAGGTTGAAGAACTTATATGGACAGGAGTAAGAGCAGCACGATGAAAATTTATTTAAGACATGAGTTACCATTTGTAACAGTAAGATTAAAACATAAGGAAGAAAAAGTTACATTACCTGATGTGCTCATAGATACAGGTTCTGCTTCTACCTTAATATCAGCAGATATTGCTATAGATTTAGGATTAGGCCCGAGCCCTGAGGATAAAATATATACAGTCCGTGGCATAGGGGGTACTGAATTTGTTTATGAGAAATTTATTACAAGAATAGAGGTAGGGGATATAGTTGCTAGTAATTTTAAAATTCAGGTAGGAGCAATGGATTATGGATTTAAAATTAACGGTATTTTAGGAATGGATTTTTTGATTCAGAACAAAGTTGTTATAGATACAGGAAAATTAATTCTAACTGTTAGTAAAAACGGATAACTGGTTTGGACGGGAGAGAGCAGCGATGAGGACCACCATGATTGGTTTTGACCGGCCGCTTAAGCCCCGCTGGATTTTTGAGTGCCTGCTTCTGGCTAACCCGGGTCAGCGGTTGACGGAATTAAACGGGCCGTTTGAACAAATTGCGCGCGAGTTGACCGGGCGGGAGGGCAAACGCAAAGTCCGCACCGTACTTTTTCGCTGTTTTTTGCGTGATGAACAAAATAAAGCCAGGGCGCGGGGAAACCTGGTTATAAAGGATTTGAGTCTTAAATACGGCCTTGCCTTTATGACACCTGTTTATCTGTTTTACCTGGTGGCCCATACTGAGGTATTGAAAAAAATGTCTGAACACATTTTCCGGCTCTATGATTTTGGCCAGGAAATAAAGATGTCTTTTGTAAAAGCAAAGATGGTGGACAGCTTTGGCGAACGGGATGTGGTTACCCGTTCTACCGGCGCCTTTATTCAAACCCTTAAGAATTTTGGCGTGGTGGAAAGGGTGGACGGGCGGCTGAGGTTGCAGAAAAGACTGCCGGTTGATGAGGAACAAACCCGGGTCATCCTGCAGCTTTTTGCTTTGGAAATCCTGGGCTCACCGCAAATCTTCTTAAATCATCTCCCCCGGTCCATGTTTAACTACTTTAAACTGCCGGATTTAAAAATAGTGGCGCAGAAATATAACGGCGAACTATGGGATTATCAGCACCGCCTGAAAGATGATTATTTAATCATGCATTTTCGAAGGAATTGTTTGCAGGAAATAATAACCTGCATACGGCCTACGAAAAAATGAGAAAGGGTGCTCTAAAGTTATGTGCACTTATGGATAAAGCCGAACTTGGTGAAATGTTAAGAAGGTTACTGGAAGAATGATACCGGCTCTATCTAGCTTCAGACCAATAATTGGTCAGTCCGCTTCATTGGTTTTAAGCACGTTTTATTTAAGCAATGCCGCTAGAGATATTTATCCATATATTCTTTCATTTCTAGAACATTATTGAATTTCAAGGAAGTTGCAATCACTTTTGCAGTTCCCGTAGCAACAGGGTCTTTTTCTTTATGATAGTCAAATTTACAAATGCGCCAATTCCCGTCTCTACCAATGCCGAAGTATATGTTTGAACCTTTAGCTGGTTTCATGTTGAAATGAGCAAGGAATCTTCTAATATCACCCTGGCAAAAACGTATAGGCATCAGCAACCAATCGCTTCCCTAATTTTCTCTCTTTCTCCATTACATCTTAAAAGCTTTAACAAATACAGTCGTTTTATTTCGGACTCTGCTTTAACAAACAAGTCTAATTTTTCAATGTATATGGCAAGAAATTGAAGTATACTATCAATTAAATCTTCCACGGCAGCTTCAACTGTCTTGCCTTCACCGTAAAGATCAATTTCATTTAATGAAACGGTATATATACTCAGTTCATTATCTAAGTCAATTGAGGGGTTAAAAGACAGTTTGTTTAAAAGCAGATTAAGATAAGAAGTTTTAATATGAGAAACTTTTTCTTCTTTATCGTTTGCGTTATAAGTTATTACTTCAATTCCTTTTAAGGCAATATTATTAAGTTCAGAATAGCGTTTTTTTGTTTCTCTAATATTATATTGAGGAATAGCTATAGACATTTTTCGTTCCTCCTTTTAACGAGCCGGGTTTACGATTAATTCGTTTTTCCCGGCCCGTTTTCTGCCTTATACACTTCCTCGGTTTGCTGCTTTGCTGCTTAGAGAGTTGTGTTGCTCGCACCAGTTACGCATGAGCCAATTTGCGGATGTTCGCTACGACTATCGTGATTCTTGGCGTAAGTATGGGCTTCACTCATGCTGACCATCCCGTCTCCGTTTGTATCTGCATTTACCGGAGTGCCGCTGGGGTTTTTGCCGTATACGGCGGATGTCCAATGATACACGTATTCGTCATATTGCCCCTCAGTATCACATGACCAGGATGATTCGTCATGCCTTGCCGCCGTCATTATGGTTACCTTCGGATTAATGCAGGGATAAGTCTGAGCCTTGAGCAGGTCATCCATCATACCACCGCTAAAACATTGCTCCATCACATAAATAGCCTTGGCGCACTTTATATTTTTTGTCAGTGCTGCAAAATCGCTGTCTTTAATGGATTCACCCCACAAGGTAAGATTAGATTTATATGCTCCGCTATCATCTCCGCCATGGTTAGTAGAATAAAAGAAAAATGTACCATCACTAGCAATAAGTCCGGCTACATCATTAAGCACCTTAGTCAAATTGGCTTTGGTGGCAGCATAGTCAACATCATTGGTGCCATTACCATCTAAATCACCATTTGGAAGATGCGTGCCGTTAGCGTAAAGAACAATAATTCCACTATCTGTGTAGCCATACTTTTCCTTGAGGGCCTTGTAAATAAACTTGAGGTCATTCCAGTAGCGGGGATAATTGTAAGTAGAATTCATACCACCGCTAAGCAATACCGCATATTTTTTCTTTTTTAAAATTTGTATCGGTTTAACGACTATTTCCGGTTTAAGCAACTTGATATTTTGTTTGAGCACTTGCATTTCGGATATTGCTCTGGTGTTCAACGGCTTTAACTCTAGCATTTCCTTGGGAGGGCTCATGGCCGGTATCCCTTTTACCTCGCCGGTAGCTTTATCAACCAGAATGTAGGTTGCCCTGTGTTCCCAGTTTGCCCCGGGCTGCTCATCCACAAAGAAAAACCAGGATTCTCTGCTTATCTTGACCTTGTCCGGTTCTTGCCAACTGGCGATCAATGTCCCAGGTTTTTTAAGTACCGGACTAGCATATAAGGCCTGATTACCAATCTGCCCTTTGTAAAGTTTTGCAATCACTGCTTGTTTTGCCATTTCGAGCGTGAAAATCCTTGGTTGAATCTTCACCGGCTGCCTGTAATCTGCAGCAGTGGCAATACCAAGACAACACAAAAAAACCATAACACAAAGAACTGCCGCCATCGTTAGCACTTTTTTTTCAAGAAAATTCATAATTTTCCTCCTTTTAAAGTTTGTAAAATCTACTTTTCTTTTTTCGTCTTCTCACGGTTTTTCCCTATGCATTAACCTCCTTTCTTCCAACCCATTATTTTCCGGTTTACCTCAGAGAAATATATTTTTGGCTGGATTTGACTATCGCGTGTCTGAAAAAATTTTCTTCATATTCTCCATAGAATCTGGAGGTGTGCTAGCTTTAATGACTTTATATTTTCCGGTTGCCGTATCAACAAAAATATAACGGCAGGCGTGCTCCCAATTTGCGCCCGGCTGGTCGTCTACGAAAAATAACCATGCTTCTTGAAGATTATTAGGCACCTTATAGATATGTTTCCATGATTTAACTGCTTGACCGGCCTTGAGCGGTTCGGTGGAGATATAGACAATCTTATTTTGCAACGATTCTGCAAGCACCTCTTTTTTTACAATCTCCCATGATTGATTTTTGTCTATAGTTTTTCCCCCTGATGCGCAACCCATAACTAGAAACAAAACCAGGGTAAGACAACTTAAGAAAAAACGAGCTTTTATCATTTTTATTCTCTTCATAACTTCACCTTCCTTAATTTTACTCATTAAATATGTAGTAATAATATAACCATCTCAATTTACTCCGGTAGGATATTACTGTTCTAATTTTATTACCCTCTGCTATCTATTATCAATCACTATTTTTCTGAACTTTTTCTTCTTGAGCAACTTCTTAAAGGTTCTAAAGTTTATGTCTCTAAGCATCTGCGTTGTTTTAAAACTGAAATTATAGAGAAATCTTGAGATATTCTCTTGTATAATTAAGGAGTAGCAAAACTCCCGCATTTGATGTAAGGTTTTTTACGGTGAATTCAATTTTATCAATTTTATCAATCATGTCATTAAATGCTCTTTTCTTTGGGTTGTAGGGCAGGCTTCTATCCTGTCTTTAGGCTCAACACCACTAATTATAACACTTTGAGGGCACTTTTTGTATATATTTGTTTCACCTCTTTTGGGTGAAAAGTTGAATTCCTCGTGTTCCTTATATATCAATGGGTTAAGCCTGTTTTCTAAAGGCTCACGCAGATTCACAGAGAAAACAATAACCGAAATAGCAAAAGAACCATTTTTTCTTGAAGCAAAAATGCCGGTAATTTGTATTGACATTATCAGGATAGGAATATATATTTAATAAGTTGAAATATTTACTTTTTTTATTTTTTGGCTTTTTTAAGGAACTTTTTTCTCGTTTATTTTAAAAGGAGCGGTTAAGTTTGGAAAATATAAAATTTAAAGAAGAAGAGCTTTTTGAAGACCTGGCTTTAAGCGACGGGAATGTCGTTTCTAAAGCTACGCCAGAAAACCTTGATGAAGAGTTAAAAACCGTTGACCTTGACCCCGTACTTAAAAAAGAAATCCAGGCGCAATTTCAAACGGCTGAGGAATTGCTTAAAGATAAAAAATATCAAGAAGCCGCGGATGTTTACGGTAAGTCAATAAATGTGCACCCCACCATGTCGGCTTACCTCAACCAGGGTAACGCTTTATATGGCGCCGCTCACTTAGCCGCCGCTTCCAAGGCGTATGCAGCCGGTTTAACTTTAAGCCAAAAAGTAGCTGCCAAGGGTTTTGAGCTGGCGTTTTTAAATAATCTGGCTGTTTTGGGCCACGCGGAATCAAATTTTGATGAAGCCTTACGGTATTACCAGGCAACCCTAAAAATACTGCGTGAAAACGGCCGTAAAAATGACGAAGCAAACCATTTATTAAAAATCGGCTTTACCTGCACTCTTAAAAACGATTTAAACGAGGCCGTAAATTATTATCAGGCGGCTTTAAAGATATGTCAGGAAATTCACCATAAAGAAAACGAAGCCGAATGCTTGAACAATATTGGCCTTTTATACGTTAACCAGAATGAGCAGGATAAGGCTCTACCTTGTTTTAAAAACGCCGCGGCTATATTTAAAGAGCTTGGTTATAAAAAAGAGGAAGCCTATCAGTTGGGTAACATTGGTTCGGTATATAGAGATAAAGAGGATAAAAATAACGCCTTAAAGTATTATACCGAAGCATTAGGATTATTTCGCCAGATTGGCAATAAACGCGGCGAAGCCAACCAATTAAGTAACCTTGGTTATATTTACGCTGTTCAGGGCAAGCCGCGTAGCGCCTTAAGATATTTTAAAGATGCAGTGGTAATTTTTAGAGAAATTGGCGCCACCAAACAGGCGGAGCTGACCCAAAAAAATATTGACCTGTTAAGCGCCCGAACTTAAATTTTCAACGTAAATTTAAAAAAGGAAAGGGCAAGAAATTGTTAGGCTTAGAAATAGGTGAAAAATATTTTGAAAAGTACGGTTTACCAATGATTAACGAAAAATTCAGCGCTTATAAACACCGCATTGCCGCGGGACTGGTGGGGGATGGCTCAGAATGTTATGGTTTTGATGATGAATTTTCAAGAGACCACGACTGGGGCCCGTCATTTTGTCTTTGGCTTAATAAAAAGGACTACGAAATAATTGGGTCCGCGTTACAAGAAGAATACCAAAAACTTCCGCAAATTCTTGAAGGTTACGGGCCAAGAAAAGTAAGCGATTGGGGAGGGAGCAGGGTTGGCATATTTGAGACAGGGGAATTTTACGCTAATTTTATTGGTCTTAACCGTCCCCCGGCTGACCTGGAGGAGTGGCTTTATATCCCTGAAAATGCTTTGGCGGCCAGCACAAACGGCAAGGTCTTTTATGACCCGTTAGGTGAATTTACCCAATTCAGAAACAAGCTAAAGGAATTTTATCCGGAAGACGTAAGGTTAAAAAAGATAGCTTCCCGCTGTATGACCATTGCGCAGTCGGGTCAGTATAATTTCCCGCGCTGCGCCAAAAGAGAAGAATATGTGGCCGCCCTTTACACCGAGGCTAAGTTTTGCGCCGATACAATTTCCCTGATATTTTTGTTAAATAAAGAATACACCCCGTTTTTTAAATGGATGCACAGAGCGGTAAATGGTTTGCCCCTAATGGGAGCGTATATTTACGAAAAATTGCTGATGCTAGTATCTACACCAGACTACCCGAAAAAAAGTGAAATCATCGAAGAAATTTGCCAGCATATAATAAAAGAATTTAAAAGACAAAGGTTAAGTTTTTTGGGTAGTGATTTTTTACTTCACCACGGCCCGGTTATTCAAAAAAAGATTAAGGACCCAAATTTAAGAAGCAGAAATGTCTGGGTAGGTTGAAGGGAGAAAGGATGTACCCTCAAACCCACGTGTATTTTGCGGAAAAAGTTTTTGGCCGTCTTTCAGAACCTCTGGCTTTGGGTAGCGTTTTTCCGGACATTGCCCAGGGCATTGTTCCTGACCGCCAAAAATCGCATGGCTGCGGGGCCGAAATATTAGCCTATATGCGGGAGCAGGATAATGACGAAGATTTGCTTGATTTTGCCCGGGGGGTAATCACCCACGGCATTAAACCGGCCGGGCTTGATTATTACGGCGACGAAAAATTCCTTTCCTACGAGCGCGGCTACTGTTTTGAAAAAGGCCGGGTGCTTATTGACGAAACAATAAAGGCTTGCCGACTTCCGCCCACTATGGGGTGGTGGAAAACTCATAACATTATTGAAATGGGTATTGAACTACATTTAAGTAATTTTAATTCTTACGGTAAAGTACTAAGCGCAGCTTTCGTTAATATTGATTTGCTTACCCGGCTTAGTCAATATCTTGGTCATTTTTACGCTATAGAACCAGCTTTATTAAAGCAGCGCATTCTTCGTTTTGCCGGTTTTATTGAAATTTCTCAAGTAACCGCCGCTTCTTTGGCCGCCCGCTATGATTTACAAATGTTTGCCAAACATCACCTGCATATTGACATCCCCCACGTGGCCCACTTAATTAAGCAAGCCATCACAATTGTAACTGGCGACCTGACTGACTTTTTTACCTACGTATTAGATAAAGTAAAACATAACCTGATTACTTTACATGCCATAGACTAAAAAACTTTTTTATTACTGTCCGGCTTTTTGGTTAAAAAGTTTACTTCATGGTCTGTTGTTTAATAAGTACAATGCTTTTGCAAAGCCTGGGTAAGCAACTGGATATGGTATGTTTCGTC
>JJNX02000025.1 GCA_000681355.2 Peptococcaceae bacterium SCADC1_2_3 | reverse complement strand
AAAGGCAAACAGTGATGAGTTTAAAGCTGTACTTCCCTTGATAAAGCAAATTCAATCATAGGTTTTTCCAGAATATATTGAGGCAGATTACAGTTACCCTTCAACTGAAATGATCCCGCATTAGGTAATATACCAGGTGCTCTTTTTTTGTTCTCCGGAAATTGTTGATATTTACTTCAAAGGGTTTCTCCTGATATTTTAACATTCCGTTTATGGTTAAAAGATAATTGAACAATTTATATTTACAATAAAGTTATGAACATTAAAAAACAACTTTGGACATGGGACAATATTTTTACCGGGCTTTTAGCCCTAAAAGGTGAAAGAAAGCTTTACCTGGTGGGGGGAGCAATCAGGGATATTTTATTAAATCGGCCACCCGAAGACTTTGATTTTGCTATCGAAGGCTCGGGGATAGAATTTGCCCGAAAGTTTGCCGAAAAGGTTAAGGGAACTTTCATCTTGTTAAGCAAAAGGGATGATGAGGCAAGGGTCGTCCACTCCATAAGCGGACTAACCTTTGATTTCTCGGGTCTTGCGGATAAAACTATTGAGGAGGGCTTAAAAAGGCGGGATTTTACCCTTAACGCTCTGGCGGTAGAACTGGATGAATTCCGGGTTGAAGAGGAAAAAGTGATTGACCCCTTGGGCGGCCTTAATCATCTTACTAAAGGAGTAATTTATCCGGTTGGAAAAGAGTCCTTGAGACAGGATCCCCTTCGACTTTTACGGGCATTCCGGCTTTCCCTGGAACTGGATTTTAAAATAGATGAAAAAATATTGGACCTTGCCCGGGGTCTTAGTTTAACCGGGGTAGCGCCGGAGCGAATTTCCGGCGAACTTTTGCGGATTATGGAAAAACCCAAATCTTTCAAGTATTTTAGGCTGTTAGTGAACTTGGGAATCTTACCACAAATTTTTCCTGAGGCAAAGACCTTCTTTGAATCGGCGGAATTATTGAACCATTCGCTGTTTACCTACGAAAAAATTGAGCAACTCCTTTCCGGTAAAAACTTTTTTTCCCGGTTTCCGGCAGAGGGGGCGAGTTATTTTAACCCTGTACCCAGACGAAAAGCGCTTTTGAAACTTGCCGGATTTTTCCACGACCTTGGCAAATTAGAAACAAGATTTGTTAACGGCAAAGGTGAGGCTCATTACTACGGCCACGATACACTGGGCGCGCAAAAGGTTGAGCAGATGATGAAGGAACGCCTGCGCCTTTCCAATAAAGAAACTTTAACCGTTAAAGCATTGGTTGCCCGGCATATGCACCTTCATCTTTTGGCAACTTCCCCTGTCTTAACCGACCGGGCAATAAGGCGTTTTTTTCGCCTGCCGGAAGATGAGTATTTTGGCTTAATGATTTTAACTTATGCCGACGGTTACGCAACGGCAGGCAAAATTGCCCACTTAGAAGCAGCAATTGAACGCATGATCCGGTTAAAACAAGAGGATACAGCAAAGGCAAAAATGAAACGGCTTGTTACCGGCCACGACCTCATATCTTTAGGCCTAAAGCCGGGGCCTATCTTTAAGGAACTCTTGCAGGAGATGGAAGACCTCCGGTTGGAAGGCAAGATTGAAACCAGGGAAGAGGGAATTGCCTATCTAAAAGGTATTATTTGCTTTTTTAAAAATTGACTTAAGCAGAAATTTTTTATGCAAAGATAATTATTGCGGCTAAAGAATCTTTTCGTACCATTCTTTTTTTCGGACATATACTTAATAAAAAACCTTTTGTTAAAAAGGTTAAGGGGAAATAAGCCAATGCTTTCACCAAGTCTGGAGGATTACCTGGAAGAAATTTATCGCTTTTCACTAACCAACGATGTGGTCAGGGTGAGTGATATTGCCGCCTGCCTTAATGTTTCCCTTCCTTCGGTTACTAATGCTTTGCGCAAATTAAACAGCGAGAAGTATTTAACCTATAAAAAGTATAGAGAAGTAGTTTTAACCGCAAAGAGGAGAAAGTTGGGGTACTTCCTGGTGGAAAGAAACAGCATACTAAGAAATTTTTTAAAGGTACTGGGTTCTGACTGCAATATTGCCGCCGAGGCCGAGGCTATGGAGCATTATCTGACGCGGCCAACTATCCGGGCTGTTGAGTACCTGGTAAATTTTATGCACGAAAATCCTGAATGTTACGAAAAATTTCGTGACTACACGGAGAAAAGAAAAAACAATATTACGGCATTAATTAAATCAGAATCATATCAACCCTAAAGTACGGACCGTCCAATTAATTACAAAGCAAACCATTGATGCCACCGTAAAAGGAATAATAATCGCCAGCCCAGTCCACTTGGCGCTTTTAGTTTCCCGCCAAATCGTAAAAAGGGTGGTACCGCAGGGAAAGTGCAACAAAGAAAACAGCATGGTACAAAGGGCGGTCAGCCAGGTCCAACCCTGCCCGTTTACCAGGAGAATTTTTAATGCCAGCAGGCTGTCCGGCTCCACCATTGAGTTGGCAGATAAATAACTCATGAGCAATATAGGCAAAACGATTTCATTGGCCGGCAGGCCAAGGATAAAAGAAAGCAGGATAAAACCGTCCAGCCCCAGCGCCTGGCCAAGGGGTTGGAGTAAACCGGCCCCTTGGACAAGAATGCTGTGCTCCCCGGGGCGGACGTTAGCCAAAACCCAAACAAGCCCGCCTGCCGGAGCAGCCACCAATACAGCCCGGGTAAGAATAATAATAGTGCGGTCAAGCAAAGAGCGAATTATCGTCCGGCCTATTTGAGGTAAGCGGTAAGGCGGCAGCTCCAGGGTAAAGGTGCTGGGAACCCCTTTTAATAAGGTTTTAGAAAGAAACCAAGCGGTGAGCAGGGTAATGGCAACACCGGTCATAACAATACCCGCCACGGTAAGCGAAGCCGTGCCCACGCCGGCCAAACCGCCCATAAATATAAAGGCCAGGGCAATTAAAGTAGGGAAACGCCCGTTGCAGGGTACAAAATTATTGGTAAGTATAGCAATTAACCGTTCCCGGGGGGACTCTATAATCCGGCAGGCAGTTACCCCGGCGGCATTACAACCAAAACCCATGCACATCGTCAATGCTTGCTTGCCGTGAGCACCGGCCAGCTTAAACAAGCGGTCTAAATTAAAGGCCAGCCGGGGCAAATAACCCAGGTCCTCCAGCAAGGCAAAGAGCGGGAAAAAAATAGCCATTGGCGGCAGCATTACGGAAACCACCCAGGCTACGGTGCGGTAAACCCCCAGCACAAAAAAGTCATGCAGCCATTGCGGCGACCCAAACCACTGAAAAATAACGGAAAGCTGGTCCTGGCCCCAAAATAAAATTTTCGCCAGCAGTTGAGAAGGGTAATTTGCCCCAATAATGGTTAGCCAAAAAGCAAAGCCAAGCAAAAAAAACATAATTGGCAAACCAAGCCACCGGGAAGTTAGAATATCGTCCAGCCTGGTATCCCAGTCAAATACAGATTTTTTACGCCTGACCACGCGTGAGGTTATGGATTCGGCTTCCTGATATATGGTTTTTACTATCCGGTCCCGAATAGGAGATTCTGTAAGGTTCACAAGGCGCACCCCACTTTAATTTTTCAATCTCTTTCAAAAAACTTTGGTTGCCTTCGACAATCCTTAAGGCAAACCAGCGGGGGTTATAGTGTTCCTTTACTGACCCGGGCAGGTTTTGTTCTATTAAAGCGACCGCCTCTTCAATATCCGGATCGTAAACCAGACGGCGGGGGTTAGTAATTATCCGTCCAAAGGATATTTCTTCAATTTTAACTTTTAGTTCTTCCAGTCCCGTGCCGCTGCGGGCTGCCGTAGCTACCACCGGTACCCCCAGTTCGGCAGACAAACCGTCCAAATCAATGAAAATCTTTTTTCTTTGGGCTTCGTCAATCAGGTTTACGCAAACAATAACCCTGGAGGTAACCTCCATAACCTGTAAAACAAGGTTTAAATTTCTCTCCAGACAGGTAGCATCCGTTACCACCACGGTTGCCTGAAGCCGCTTCCCACACAGGAAGTCCCGGGCAACCTGTTCCTCGGCAGAACCGGCCTGCAGGGAATAAGTTCCCGGCAAGTCAACCATCACGTATTTTTTTCCGTGAAAAATATAAGTGCCCTGCGCCTTAAGCACCGTTTTGCCCGGCCAGTTGCCCGTATGCTGGTTGAGACCGGTTAAAGCGTTAAAAATAGTGCTTTTACCGGTATTGGGATTGCCGGCCAGGGCAACTATCACCGCCCCGGTGTATTCAGGGTCTTCACCATAGCACATATCGTTTAATTCTCCCTGGTCAATTGAGACGATTGACCTACTTAATTTTTTATAATGACTCCAAGGAAACTAAAACCTGGCGGGCTTCTTCCCACCTTAAGGCAATCAGTGTCCCCCGAAACTGAAAAAGCGTAGGGTCACCCAGCGGGCTATAACGGATAGTTTTTATTTTTGTTTCCGGTACCAGACCCAGTTCCAGCAACCGGCGCCTGGTCATACCTTTTGCCCGTAAGGAAACAACCCTTCCGCACCGCCCAACCGGGAGCTCGGATAATAAAATTTCCTTCACCATACAATTTCCTTCCGATTGTTAACATTTAGCATTGACTAACAATGTTAGCCGAAACTAACTATCAGGCCAAAAATATTTTTTAGACCTTAAATATCTTTAGACTTTAATATATTACGGGCTAAATGTTTTTTTGTGACAACACAAGAACAGTAAAAATAATTTAACGTAAAATGCCTTGTTCCCCGGAAGAGAAAACTAGGAAAACCGGCTATGGATAGTATCGGCGACGAAATAAATCATCCAGGTACCTGGATGATTTAAGTGTAGGACGGCAAAATAGCGGACCAAAAGCGCAGACTGAACGGTCAGAACTTTGTGGCGCAGTAAAACGAAGCCCGCACGAGTTATTTGTTATGTCCGTTCTCTAGATTCGCGTATTGCCTCTAATATTTCCTTTCGGGTAATCCTTTTGCCCAAGCCCGGTACATCAAAGGGAGAACGGCGAGAGGGTGTTTTCGGCGTAATAGAAAACATATCGCCACTGCGGCGGCGAATGACAACTTCACCTTTCTTGGACTCTTCAAGAATGTCTGCCAGTTTCTCGCGGGCCTGTGAATACGTATAAATCTTCATAATTTATTCCACCACCTTTATTCCAAGACTTATAGTTATAAGTTACATTGGTTCTTCCGCTATAGCCTTGCGCGTTTCTTCCCCGTCTTTCCACATATTGCGTATGTCGATCACCGGTTTGATTTGATACCGATCCCAGCATTTCTCAATTAGTTTTGTATCATCATAGCCCTTGTCGCCCGCCCATGTTTGGGCTATCCGCAAAATCTCCGGCTGTTTCTCTTCTACCTGTTCGGCTAAGGCATGCCCTTCTTTGATGTCTGACGCCGAAGCTTTCGTGACTTTATAGGCCACGGGCAATTCATATGTTGCATCCACGAATAAAGGCAGGCTTTGGGTAGGCATCCTGCCTGCCCAAAGCCTGTCTTTAGTAATCCATGATTTCTACCCCACAAAACCTTATTTTTCCTTTTATTATGGGGTAAAATCTTTTTTTGTGTTCCTTTTAACGCTTGTGCGGTCTAGCTTCCCGAATACCGCAAAAAGCTCAAAAATATAACAATGTTGAATTTAAATGATATATATGGTATCATGTTGCAAAGTTTTTTAGCATTTGGTAAAAGTATGGTCTAAAATTTTTAAGGATTAAATTTTAATTTTTAGAAAGGAGTGCGTTTTAAACAAAGTGACCCAACCTTCAAAAAAAGCAGAAATTACCGTTCGTTTTTCAGAATTTGAAATTCCTCCTATGCAAGATATCCTCCTGGTTGGCAAAAAGGCTCCAATAGGACCAGAAGCTGTACGTCACATGGTTGATGCTCTTTCTCCGGAACAATATGTTGTTGTTGAAGTTAATCACGCTGTTATTGAAGCCTTAGTTATCCGCAAATCACTGCTCCGGATGATTGCCCAAGAGCAGTTAGTCCCCTTTCTCCTTCAAGAAACAGAAAAAATAATAAGTGAAGGTACGGTGATTAAGGCTCAACTAAATGTTACCATTCAGGTGAGCAGGGTGGTAGATTTATTATGACTACCTTACGCGAGATTATGACGCCGGAAGTTATTACTGTTACTCCCCTAGATAGTGTAGCTAAGGCAGAAAGCTTAATGCGCCATTACCATTTTGGCGGCTTACCCGTAGTTGAAAATGGAACCCTGATAGGAATAATTACCTCGCGGGATATCCGGGGAAGCAACGTTAACCGTCTGGTAATAGATGTAATGACCAAAAATCCGGTTACTGCTCACCCTGATGTCTCTCTTTGGTTAGCTAAAGAATTAATGGAAAAAAACCTGATTGAAAGATTACCCGTGATAGAAAATAATATAATAGTTGGTATGGTTACTAAAAATACGTTATATACCACCTTAGCAAAATACACGGATACTTTAACCGATCTACCAAAAGCAGAATACCTTTTTCAAGAGGCGATAGATTTTTTACGCCAAGATCAAGAAATTGCCATAATGTTCCTTGATTTAGACGATTTTGGTTGTATTAACAAGGAAGTAGGTCACGAAATAGGTAATTATTGTCTTTGTAAAGTAGCCGCCTTATTAAAAGCTGTCGTGCCAGAAAAAGCCTGTCTTTGCCGTTATGCCGGCGACGAATTTGTTCTGATTTTACCCGGCAATAACGTAGAAGCCCAGGTTTTGGCTTACCGTTTAAGCGAAGCTATAGCTAGTATCAAACTGCCCGGAGCAAAGCTCTCTGCTTCAATTGGCATTGCCGGGGGCCGTCGTTCTTCTATTCGAATTAACGACCTCCGGGATATGGTTAGTGATTTGGTTAACCTGGCCAGTCTGGCTTCCACCCGGGCCAAACGGGAAAACAAACAGGTGGTGGTGGCAAATGGCTGGCAGGTGGTTGAAAATTAGTTAAAATGTTTTAAATTTAAGCTGGATTAAATAGCGAAAGGAGTTAGCTTAACCAATCCCTTGGATAAAAACCGGGTTATTATTGCCCATAGCCATAAAACTTTTAGCCAGCAGCTTAAGAAAATCTGCCAGCAGGTGGGGTACCTGGTTATTGGGGAGACAAAAGAAGGCCGGGATACATTGCAATTAGCCTTCCAGCAAGAGCCGGATATAATAATTATGGAAGATAACCTTCCGGGCAACGAAGGAAGGAACATAGCCGGCCTCATTGATGAACACCGCCTGGCCCCTCTGGTTTTAGTGGTGGAAAACCAAAAAGAACTTTTAACTTTGATTCACTTGCCGGAGGTTTATGGTATTGTAACTTTGCCGCTTCAAGAAATAGTGGTTTTGACCGTTTTAGAAACGGCCCTGGCTGCTTTTCAACGAATAAAGGAATTAGAAAATGAAGTTAGAGAATTACGTAAAACAATTGAAGCCCGAAAAATTATTGAGCGGGCCAAGGGTATCTTAATGGAAAAAAGGGGTTTAAATGAACGTACCGCCTATAAATACCTCCAAAAAATGAGTATGGACCATTGTATCCCTTTGGAAATAGTAGCCAAAAATATAATTTTAAAGCTGCAATCCTGACCACCCTAAATGTATACAGTATTTTTAAACAAAAATACTTGTTTTCTTCGGTAATTTCGTTATAATTTATATTAAGTATGGTTATAAGGGCAACGGAGTCCTGAAATAGCTTTGTGGTGCGTAAAGCTGTCTCAGGTTTTTTTATTTAAAGGGGTGTTTTTAATGAAAACTTTTAATACCGGGGACGTTTTAGAAAAAGTACAAGAAAATAACGTTAAGTTCATCCGTTTGCAATTTACGGATATTTTTGGGGCCTTTAAAAATATTGCTATTCCCGTAGAAGAATTGCCGCGGGCGTTGGAAGGGCAAATAATGTTTGATAGTACCGTAATTGAAGGAGTGGCTGATCCTAAAGAAGAAGATATTTACTTATACCCCGACCCTAAGACCTTTGTTGTTTTTCCCTGGCGGCCGCGGGAAGGGGCGGTAGCCCGTTTAATATGTGATATTCTTACCCCAAGCGGAGAACCTTTTGCGGGTTGCAGCCGTTACGTTTTGAAAAAAACTTTAACCCAAGCAAAAAACATGGGTTTTGACTTGGATGTAGCCGTAGAAATTGAGTTTTTTCTTTTTCACACCGACCAGCAAGGTAAACCCACCGCTTATACCCACGACCAGGCCGGTTACTGCGCCCTTACGCCGGTTGATTTGGGGGAAAACGCGCGCCGTGATATGGTGCTGACCCTTCAGGAAATGGGGTTTGAGGTTTTATTATCTCACCACGAAAGTGCGCCCGGCCAGCATAAAATATTTTTAAAGGAAGACACCGCTTTAAATACGGCAGATAACATTGCCACCTTTAAATTTGTTGTCCGGACTATTGCCCAGCGTCATGGTTTACACGCTTCTTTCATGCCTAAACCTTTAAATGATCATAATGGTTCCGGGATGTACCTCCACCATATTTTACGGCAGGGGGAACAAAATGCCTTTTATGATCCGGCTGCCCCACAGCAATTGAGCAAAGTTGCCGGGCATTATATTGCCGGTTTAATATCTCAGGCAAATGCATTAACTGCCATTAGCAACCCTTTAATTAATAGTTTTAAAAGATTAAATCCCTATTACGTAGAGCCGGTTTTAGCTGCCTGGTCAGAGCAAAACAGAGAAACCATGCTTCGCCTGCCGGCCCAAAGAGAGGAAAAAACCCGGTTGATTTTACGCAGCCCTGACCCTACCGCCAATCCATACTTAACTCTGGCTTGTTCTCTGGCGGCAGGTTTAAACGGAATTAGCCGCGCTTTAGAACCCCCACCCATGTTAAAGGAAGTAAAAGATATAAAATTGCTTTACCGGGAAATGGGGTTGCCGCGAAGTCTGGCTGAAGCCTTATTTGCTTTGGCCAAAAATGACCTTATTAAGGCAAATATGGGGGAATACATCAGCCAGCGCTTTATTAAGGCTAAAGAAAAAGAGTGGGAGCGCTATCAATATCAGGTTCATCCCTGGGAATTAGACGAATACCTCACCGCTTTTTGAAATTAAACTTTAAGGAAGGGGGAAATTAATTTTAAAGGAAAATAATTATCTTAATAAAAAATTTTAGAGAAAGTAAAATGAGAAACAAAATAGAGAAAACCATAATTTTTACTATTTATTGGTAATGTTTTAAGGAGGATGGAAAGTGACTTTAAGCAAGGGAATTAACGCCAGCCCGGCAACCTTAACCTGGCGTAGAACCGAAGAAAATATTTGTCCTTATAGTGGTATGTGCGTTACCTGTTTAGATGGGTGCATAGGATTATGTGAAATTGGCAAATCTGCCGTAAGAGGTAAAGAGATTCTTTATCCTCAGCCTTTTGGTAAAACCACCTCTGCCTCTCAAAAAGAATATCCGGTGGATTATTCATATTTTAATATTATGGGCACTGCCGTAGGTGCTTACGGGGTGGAAGCTGATCCGGATAAAGCTATTTTCCCGGCCGTTAATTTGGAAACAACCCTGGGGGCTAAAGGAGATTTAAAATTATCTTTGCCCATTGTTATTGCCGGTATGGGTTCAACCAATGTTGCCGCCAATAACTGGAATCACCTGGCTGCCGGAGCAGCGGTAAGCGGGGTGGGTATTGTCATTGGGGAAAATGTTTCGGCCATGGACCCCAAAGCCGAAATTAGAAATGGCCGGGTGGTTCACTCTCCCAATCTAAAACAGCGGGTGGAAGACTTTCAAAGATGGTCCAACGGCAAAGGTTTTATCGCGGTCCAGGCTAATGTGGAAGATACTGCTTTAGGTGTTCAGGAATATGCCTTGGAAAAGTTAGGCGTAGAAGCCGTAGAGCTAAAGTGGGGTCAGGGGGCTAAAGACATTGGGGGTGAGGTAAAACTAGATTCCTTAGAAAAAGCCCTGTTATTAAAGCGTCGCGGTTATATTGTTTTACCTGACCCTGAGGACCCAAAAATACAAAAGGCCTTTGAGACCGGTGCCTTTCGCGAGTTTGAACGTCACTCCCGGATTGGCATGGTCGCTTACGAATCTTTTATGCAGCGGGTTAAGGAGTTACGCGAGGCCGGAGCAAAATATATTTTTCTAAAGACCGGGGCATACCGTCCCGCAGATTTAGCCCGGGCAGTAAAATATGCTTCTGAGGCTAAATTGGATTTGCTTACCGTAGATGGCGCCGGGGGCGGTACGGGTATGAGTCCCTGGCGAATGATGAACGAATGGGGCGTTCCTACGCTATACATTCAAGCCATGCTCGTAAAATACCTGGATAAATTAGCGGATAAAGGGGCTTATCTGCCGCCAGTAGCTATTGCGGGCGGTTTAACCTTGGAAGATCAAATATTTAAAGGGTTAGCCATTGGTGCTCCTTATGTTAAAGCCATTGGTATGGCCCGCGCTCCTTTAGCTGCCGCCATGGTTGGCAAAACAATAGGCGAAGCAATTAAGACCGGCAAAGTCATTAAGGAGTACAAGATTTACGGAGATAAAGTGGAACAAATATTTGTTGCCGCTAATGAAATTAAGGAAAAAGTAGGGGAGTTAGCTTTTAACGCTTTACCGGTTGGCGCGATTGGGGTATATACTTACTTTGAGCGCCTGGCGCAAGGTTTAAGGCAGTTTATGTGCGGTGCACGTAAGTTTTCTTTAGATTATCTTACCCGCGATGATGTAACGGCTTTAACCAAGGAAGCCGCGGAAATTTCCGGCATTCGCTACATAATGGATATTGATGCGGCTGAAGTAGAAGAAATTTTAGGCTAAAAAAACACTTGTTTGATGCTTGCAGTTTCTTAATTGCTATGGTAGCATTAAAAAATTAGTTATCCTTTAAATAAATGTTTTTACTTGAGGTACAATGTAGTACCCGGGATAATTTTGGGTTACACGACCCAAAATAAAAGGCAATGGTGCCCTCTTAAGGTTGTTAAACCTTAAAAAGAGGGTATTTTTTTCCTGGATATAAGGGGTACTTGATTTATTTGGTAACTACTCAGGTTCATAGGGGCAATGGCACAAAGGCACAAAGTTTTTTAACTACTCAGGTTCATAGGGGCAAAGGCACAAAGGCACAAAGTTTTTTCATTTCCCTTTGGGACCTATGTGCCTACCTGAATAGTTACTTTATTTGAGTAAGGAGGTCATCTCCAGTGGCCGAAGAAAGAGTCATTCTAGCCGATAGTGATGTGCAGTGGCGGAAAACGATTAAAGCTATAATTACTAAAGCCGGTTTTTCAGTCGTAGGAGAAGCAGAGGATGGTTTAAATGCCTTAAAACAAGTTCGCAGCCGGCAGCCTGATTTGTTAATTATTGAAGCTATGGGACAAGGCATGAGCGGTTTAAAAGTGGCCCGTCTCCTTTATGAGGATAAATTAGCCCCGGTAGTGGTTTTTGCTAATTTGATAAATAATGAAATCTTAGAAAAAACTAAAGAAGCTCATGCGGCTGCTTTACTGGTAAAAACGGTAGATGAAGTGAACTTGCTAGCTGTAATAGAAATTGCACTAACTAACTATCAAGAATTAATTAGACTTGAAAATCAGGTTAAAGAACTAAAGGAAACTTTGGAGACAAGGAAAGCCATTGAACGCGCCAAAGGAATTTTAATGGAAACCATTGGCTTAACCGAAGCCGAAGCCTTTAAACGCATGCAAAAGCAAAGCATGAACAAAAGAATTTCCATGCGCCAGTTAGCAGAAGCAATAATTCTTACCCACAATTTAAGAAATACCTCTTCTTAGGTACGGGAAGGTTTAAACCCTCCCCTCCGCAATTGAATATTGAATATTGGTACAAGGAAGTACCGGAAAAAAGCAAAGACGCTAAGAAGCTTAAAAAGCTTTTTAAAGCGTCTTTTTTAATAAAGATAAAAAAATAATTGAAAGGTGGCTCATGTAAAACTATGGAAACAACCGAAAAAAATGAAATTTTAACCCGGGCGAAGGAGTTAGGAGTGAAATTTATCCGCTTGCAGTTTACGGATATTTTAGGTGTTTTAAAAAATGTAGCTATTACCACGGAGGAACTGGAAAAAGCGCTTGACGGGGAATTAATGTTTGATGGTTCATCTATTCTTGGTTTTGTACCTATTGAGGAGTCAGATATGTCTTTACGTCCCGACCCCAAAACCTTTGCGGTTTTCCCCTGGCGCCCAAGGGATGGTGCCGTAGCCAGGCTTATTTGCGATGTTTATAATCCCGACGGAACACCCTTTGCGGGTTGCCCCCGTAATACTTTAAAAAGGACGCTGGCGGAAGCAACTAAATTAGGTTTTACCATGCAGGTAGGGCCGGAATGTGAATTTTTTTTCTTTTACGTTGACGAACAGGGGAGACCCACCCTCAAAACGCATGATGAAGCCGGTTATTTTGACTTAAGCCCGGTTGATTTTGGAGAAAACGCCCGGCGGGCGATTGTGCTGGCCTTAGAAGAAATGGGCTTTGAAATTGAGGCCTCCCACCATGAGGTAGCTCCCGGGCAGCATGAAATTGACTTTAAATATTCAGATGCTTTGGATGTAGCCGATAAGATCGTTACTTTTAAGTTTGTAGTCCGTACTATTGCCCAACGTCATGGCTTGCACGCCACCTTTATGCCAAAACCGGTATTCGGGATAAACGGCAGTGGGATGCATATGCACCAATCTCTTTTTCGGGGTAACCAAAATGTTTTTTACGACTCCGATGCTCCTGACGGGTTAAGTGATTTTGCCCGTTATTACACCGGGGGCTTACTAAAACACGCCCCGGCTTTAACGGCTATAGCTAGTCCTACCGTTAATTCATACAAACGACTGGTTCCCGGATACGAAGCCCCGGTATATATAGCCTGGTCAGAAAAAAACAGAAGTGCCTTAGTAAGGATTCCGGCTAAACGCGGTTTATCTACCCGGGTAGAGTACAGAAGCCCTGACCCTTCCTGTAATCCTTACCTGGCTATAGCAGCCTGTTTGCAGGCTGGCCTGGATGGAATCAAGCAAAATATTTTACCCCCGGAAATAGTTAACCGTAACATTTACCACATGTCAAATGAAGAAAGAAAGGAACTGGGAATAGGCACTTTACCGGGAAACTTAGCCGAAGCATTAGAAGAGCTAAAGGCAGATACGGTAATTGTTAAATCACTAGGGGAACATGTTTTTAACCATTTTTTAGAGGCTAAAACAAAAGAATGGGATAACTACCGTATCCAGGTACACCAGTGGGAAATAAGCGAATATCTTAGCAAATTTTAAGTAGGTCAACCAGTGGCACAGGCCCGTAGGGTAGGCATCCTGCCTGCCCGAAGCCTGTGGTTGACAAAAGACAGAGACAAGCGAGGACGGCTTGTCCTACCATATATTTTACAGGCTATCCTCCAAGCCCTCAACTGTGCTTTGTAATGTATAAGCCGGTAGAGGGCTTTTTTATCTGATTACCTTTTATTTAGGTGGATAGCCTGTAGGCAATTAGGCTGTAGGAGGAAATAGCCTATTCCTAACAGCCTACAGTCTATAAGCCTATTCCTAACAGCCTACAGTCTATAGCCTAAACAGCTTGAATTAAATTTTACTATGAAATAATGATTTATTAAACAAAAGCTTTAAAGATAGTAACGCCAGCAGTCCATGTTAGATTTTTCAAAGCTTTGGGAAAGGTAAAACCCCTGGGCAGGCCGGTTATCTTTATCAACCAGTAAAGTAATTCTAGTATAGCCTTCTTTTTGGGCCAGCTTCTTTATTTTTCCCCAAAAGTACTTGCCTAGACCCTTTCTTCTTGCACTTTTTTTAATAATAAAATCCTCTAATAAAATAACCTTGCCTCCTGTCGCCGTGCTCACGGTTACTAAAAGATTGGCCATGCCCAAGATTTCTTCCCCTTTTTTGAGCAATAAAAGAAAACCGTATTGGGGGTTTTCCAAAATGAACTCTAGCCCTCGTCGTTGTTTATTTACATCGGCAGTAAAATCTTTCTCCAGGGTAAAAAGCTCCTGCAGCAACAGGCACATTTCCTTAATATCTTCCTTTCCAGCTTTACTTACGGTAAGCATATTTTTCCCTTCCATGAAAAAGTAGCTTTAACATAGCTCTGTCGAAAACATCGCCTAGGTTGAGCATATTATGCCTCAATCATTTTTCGGTAAAATAAATCTCTTCGTTTAACCCGGTAGGGGCGTTAAATTTAACGCCCCTACATTTCCGGGCATAAATTACTTTATCCCCCAGTTCAATTTCACAACGGTAATGGGTAACTAAAACAAAAGGGATTTGCCTTATGGTGTGGAATTTTTTTACTTCTGTCCTTAGCTTCACCCGTAATTCCCGGTCTAAAGCCGAGAGGGGCTCATCCAGCAGCAGGATGGCCGGTTCGGTCACTAATGCCCTGGCTAAAGCCACCCTTTGCCTTTCGCCGCCGGAAAGTTGAGCCGGGTAGCTTTCTTGTAAGTGAGTTATTTCAAATAAAGCCAATAATTCCGCCAGCTTTGCTTTTCTTTCTGCCTTTTTTTGGCTGTTTGCTCCGTGTATCAGGCCGTATAAAATATTTTCTTTTACGGTTAAGTGTTGAAATAAAGCGTAATCTTGAAAAATATACCCCATTTGGCGCTGCCAAGGGGGGAGGTTAATTTTTTTGGCCGCTGAGAATAAAACTTTACCGTTTGTCTTAATCAACCCTGCCTCTGGTTTTTGCAGTCCGGCTAAGCACTCTAAAATGGTGGTTTTTCCTGAACCGGAAGGGCCGGCTAAGACTAAAATTTCTTTTTCCGCCACGGAAAAATCAGCTTTTAAGGTAAATTCAGGCAACTTTTTTTGAAAGGAGGCTTGCAGCATTTTTAATTACGCTCCTTGGCGGCAAAATATTTCACCTTTCTTTTTGACCATTGATTTAAGCCTAAAATTAAAGAAAAGGAAAAGATTAAGACAATTAAAGTTAAAAGAAGGGCCGTTTTGTTATCGCCTGCTTCTACGGCAAAGTAAATGGCCATGGGGATGGTTTGGGTTTTGCCGGGAATATTTCCGGCCACCATTAAGGTGGCGCCAAACTCTCCCAAAGCCCGGGCAAAGGCCAAAATTAAACCGGCCGCCATTCCAGGCCAGGCTAAAGGAAAGGTTATGGTGAAAAAGACTTCTGTTTCTTTTGCCCCCAGGGTTCGGGCCGCTCTTTCCTGGTTGGCGTCTACACTTTCAAAGGCGGCCTTAGCGTTTTGATATACTAAGGGAAAGGCCACCACTGCCGCCGCAATAACCGCGGCCCCCCAGGTAAAAATAATTTGACGCTGGAACAAAACTTCGCTAAAAATGCCTAAAGGCCCGTGCTTGCCTATGATCAGCAGTAGGCCAAAGCCAATTACAGTTGGCGGCAGCACCAGGGGAATGATCAAAACAGTTTCGATAATTTCCTTACCCCAAAAACTTTTCCGGCTAAAAAGCCAGGCCAGCATTATACCAAAGATAAAAGCAAGGGCGGTAGCCAGTACCGCCACCCGCAAAGAAAGAAACAGGGGGGTTAAAAAATCGTTTTCCATCTTATGTAACTCCGAACGCGTAGGGGCGTTAAATTTAACGCCCCTACAGACTAACGGCCTTAAAGCCGTATTTTTCAAAAATTTTCAGGGCCTCCGGGCCGGCCAAAAAATGCAGTAAATCTAACGCCTTTTCTCTTTCTTTTGTTTCTTTGAGCAGCACCGCTTTTTGGGTAATTGGTTTGTGCATTTCAGGGGCTGCTTTAGCCACTACTTTTATCTTAGCCGGGTCAGGAGCAGCCCGGGCAGTGGAATTGTATACCAGGCCGGCGTCAACATTTCCTGTTTCCACGTAGGTTAAAACCTGCCGCGCGTCTTTAGTCAAAATAAGCTTGGGTTGAAGTTTGTCCCATAGCTTAAGATAAACTAAAGTTTCTTTAGCAAATTCTCCGGCCGGTACCGTTGTTGGTTCCCCAATACATATTTTGGTCACTTCCGGCGCCGTTAAATCCGTAAAGTCTTTTATTTTTTGGTCGTCCGATGGCACCACCAGTACTATTTCATCGGCTACAATATCCCGGCGGGTTGATTTGTCCACCAGACCTTTAGCTTCCAAAGCCACCAACTGTTTTATTCCCGGCAAAATTAAAAGATCGGCGTAGGCGCCTTGTTCAATTTGTTTTTGCAGGGTACCGGAACTGGCAAAATTTATATTTACCTTTATTTCCGGATGCTTTCTGGTGTATTCATCAGTAATTTGAGGTAAAATATCTTTTAATCCCGCCCCCGAAAAAACAGTTAATTCCACAGGCTCTTTTTTCTGGCAGCTTATGGTAGTAATTATTAAGGTTAAAAACAAAGTTAAGCCCAGTAATAACTTAAATGATCCTTTGCGCATTAATAATACCTCCCTTTCCTTTGTGCCTTTGTGCCTTTGTTACTTTGTGCCTTTAGCAAAGCATTCCCCTGGCGTCGGCCCGGCAGCGGCGGCAGTGGGTGATTTGGGAAATAACCGGCGCTAATTTTTCCCGCAGGAAGAACAACTGGGTTTGAGTCGGGGGCTTCAATCGGGCAAACTCCCCTTGGGGAATGAGCGGAATTATATTCATCACGTGCGCCCCAACCTCACGTACTGCCTGGGCCACTTCACTCAAATGGGCATCATTTATCCCGGCAATGACCACGCTGTTTATTTTTACCAGCATTCCCATAGTCACGGCCGCCTCTATTCCCTCCTTTTGTTTTTGCCAGAGCAAAGCTGCACCGGCCGTTCCAAAATAATCTTTACCCTGGTAAGCAACCTGGCGGTAAATTTTTTCGCCTACCCGGGGCGAAACATTATTTACGGTAACGGTAACCGCCCTCACTCCTGATTCTTTTAAGGTTTTAAGGTTTTCGCTTAACAAAAGTCCATTTGTGCTTAAGCATTTAATTAATTGAGGAAAACGGTCGTGTACCAGCTTTAAAGTTTGCAAAGTGGCCCGGTTGGCCAGCGGCTCTCCCGGACCGGCAATGCCAACTACTTTAAGGCGGGGCTCACCGGCCACCTCATTTCCCACCAATTCCAGCGCTTTTTCCGGAGTAAGAATTTGGCTGGTTACTCCCGGCCTGTTTTCATTTGCGCAGTCGTACAGTCTGGTACAGTAACGGCATTTAATATTACAGTCCGGGGCCACCGGCAGGTGCAGGCGGACGTAACGCCGGGCCGCCTCTTGATTAAAACAGGGATGTAAGCGTTTTAAATTTAAAATCTCCTGGCTGTTTAACACAATATTCACTCCCTACTGCTTCATAATTTTATTAAATTAACTATATTTAACTAATGCTAACAAATAAATCCTCATTTTCTAAAATTGTGTTGGCTATTAAATCAACCATTTGAATTGCGCCCCGGTAGCTAAAAATTTGCTGCCTTCCGGCCCCTAAGCGGTCATGAATGGGAAAACCAAACCGGAGCAAAGGAATATTTTTTTCCTTAGCCATGAATTTGCCTTTTGAATTTCCCATCAATAAATCAAGCCGGGTCTTCCTTACTGCCTGCGCCAATTCATCAAAATCCACCGGATTTAAAATTGTCTCCGCCGCCGCCCCTTGTCTAACAAACTCTTTATTTGGCGGGCCTACGGCACAGATCGCTACTACCATCCCCAACTCAACCACCAGCCTAGCCAGGGCCAGCACCAAATCAGCGTCATCACCAAAAATAGCCACCCGCTTGCCGTAAGTTATCACGTGGGCATCTATCATGGCATCCAAAAGCAGCCGGCGCTCCCACTGGTAACGGGCAGGAATTGTTCTTCCCGTAATTTCCGCTAGAGTTTGGAAAAAAACATCCGTGGCTTTTAAGCCGACGGGAAGCGGCAACTGGCGGGCTGCGACCCCAAACTTTTCCGTGAGCAGCCGGGCAAGGTTTTTTCCGGCAC
The DNA here is from genome assembly GCA_000681355.2 of Peptococcaceae bacterium SCADC1_2_3. Lineage (GTDB taxonomy): Bacteria > Bacillota > Desulfotomaculia > Desulfotomaculales > Nap2-2B > SCADC1-2-3. The sequence continues at coordinate 8,103 of JJNX02000025.1, read as the reverse complement.
ATACCCCAAGTATTATTCCGGCTTTGCATCTTCCTACCCGTTTTATTTCTTCAATTTTAGTGCCCCCGGGGAAAATCAGCGGCAGTTCTTCAAAAAAAGGAGCGTCCAGGGTATCCGCATAATCCGGGAAAAATATAAACGGGGCAAAGTTATCCATAATTCTTTTTACCTCTCTTATTTCAGCAGGCGTTATATTTGCGGCCGGAATAATCGCCAGACAGTTTTCCTTTTCTCCTTCTTCGGTCAGTACATTAAGCGTGGCTTCTACGGCAAGGTTAAAACCATCAATCATAGCCCCAGTGTAGCTGGGGGTGGAGACCGGGATAATTATCACGTCATTTACCTGTTCTTCGGCTTTAAATTCATTAACGATTCTATTTACATCATCGCCAATTGTTTCGGTTAAACAGGTTGTGGTTACCCCAACCAAAGCCGGTTTGTACCTGGCTATCACGTTTTTTAAAGCCAGCTTTAAATTTGCCGCGCCGCCGTAGACAGTGTCTTTTTCGTTTAAGGCCGAAGAGGCTACGTCAATTGGTTCGGCAAAGTGGTGGGTAAGGTGCAGCCGCATGTAGGTACTGCACCCCTGGGAGCCGTGAACAACGGTCATGGCTCCTTCTATCCCCCGAAAAGCTAAAATAGCTCCTAATGGTTGACAGACTTTACACGGATTAACCGTTACGTAATTCATTTTTACCCTCCACCAAGGCCCAAACCGGGCTGTTAATCGTAGTATCCACCAGGCGGGCAAAGTTTACCAAACCATCAAAACCGGCAAAAAGGCTGGTGCGGTCATGGTTAAAATCAACGAAGGGAATTCCCAGCTTGTAAGACAAATACCTTTCTTTTACTCCCCCCACCAGCACCCCTGCTTTAAGGGCGGTAAGCATTTCCTTCAGTTCAGCCGGGTTAGCATCGTCAATAACCATTGTTCCTTCAGATGCCTCAGCCATCAACTGAGCATAATCATCCTTTTTTCCCGATTGCGTCCCCACTAAAACAGTTTCCATGCCTAAAAGCTTGAAAGTTTTAATTAAAGCTAGGGCTTTTGCTGCTCCCCCCATATAAATAGCGGCGGTTTTTCCCTGCAGCCTTTTTTTATAAAAAATTAAGGGTCCAAACACCATCTTTTTTTCCCGCCGGATGGTTTCTTTTGCCCGGTCAAGCATCAAGCTGTTCCTAAAAAATGCGGCCGTGGTAAGCAAAGCCTCTTCCATCCCTTCCAGGCCAAAAAAACTGACCTTACGCCAGGGGATGCCGTATTTATGTTCCATTTTTTGAGCCAGGTAAGTAACCGTCCCGGTGCACTGAACCAGGTTTAATTTAGCGCAATGAGCGCTTCTTAAATCATTTACTTTGGCGTTGCCGGTGAAGGTGGCCCCTACCTTTACCCCCATATCCTTAAAGTAAGGTTCAATAGCCCAAAAATCACCGGCTACATTGTATTCACCCATCAGGTTTATCACGTAAGGGTAATTATTATCCCCAATTGCTGTCCCGATGAGATAATCAAAAAGAGCGTCGCATGCAGCTTTGTGCCCCTCTGTTTTGTTGCCTTTAAATCCTTCCGACTGGACCGGAACAATAGTACAGCCTGTTTCTTCGGTAACACGCCCGCAGACAGCCTTTAAATCATCACCAATAAGGCCCACGATACAGGTGGCGTAAACAAAGACAGCCGGGGGCCGGTAGCGCGCCACCAGCTCATTTAGGGCCCGGTAAAGCTTTTCCGCCCCGCCAAAGATAATATCTTCTTCCTGTAAATCTGTAGAAAAACTATGGCGGTAGGTTTGCGCCCCCCCGGATTTGCTTCCCCGGATATCCCAGGTATAACTGGCGCAGCCAATCGGACCGTGCACCAAATGGATGGCGTCGGTAATAGGGTTTAAAACTACCCGGGCGCCTGAATAAACGCAGGCCCGCTGGCTTACTGCTCCCGCTAAACTTTCTTTTTCACAAGCCGGGAAATCCCTTATATCCTTTCTTTTCTTGACGATATGATCCTTTCTGTCTTTAAGTACTTCTAATGTCACTTAAATTCACTCCTTTTTATAAGATTAATTCAAGGTGAGAATCGTCCGCGTCCCGGTCCAAACGCTCCAAAAGGGTATTGCCAATAATCTCGATCAATCTGGCTACTCCGGCGTAACCAACCATAGGAAAATAGTGCAAATTAGCCCGGTCAGTAATGGGAAAACCTGCTCTTACCAAGGGAATATCTTCCGCCCGGGCAATATACTTTCCATGAGAATTTCCAATCAGCAAATCAACCGGCTTATTTTTAATTTTTTGGTGCAATAAAAATAAATCGCCAATAATTGCTTCGCATTCGGGGGCCAGTTGGTTTATTTCGGAGATAAATTGCTTATCCGGGGTGCCCGTAAGGGCAAAAACCGGCTCCATCCCTAAACCCACCAGCAGGCTGACGATCCCGCCGACTAAATCCGGATCCCCAAAAACCGCCACCCTCTTGCCGTGAAAGTGGGGGTGGGCGTCAGTCATCATATCTACCACCCGGCCCCGCTCGTCTTCCAGTTCCTTTGGAATAGCAGCCCCGGTTAACCTGCTTATATTCATTACTAACGCGTCGGTGTTGGCAATGCCTATGGGGGTGGGGCCAATTACGGCGGGTAGGCCAAACCGGCCCTTTAAAACCAGCGCCCCTGAGCTGCCCGCGCACTTGCCCAGCGCAATCGTACCCAGGGAATTTGCCGTGTCTTCTAAATCAGGGATGGTTGCTCCCCCGGGGGGATAAAGCCCACCTGATTCAGGAGTTAAAGGAGCGTCAAAAACATCCGTCGTATCCGGAAAAACAATTGATTGCACTCCCATTACGGCCAGCAGCCGCCTTATTTCTCTAATGTCGCCCGGTTCAATAAAACCGGGGATAATATTGAGCTTACCATTAGGCTCACCTTTTACCGGAAAGATTTGGGCCATGGACTTAACCATGTTATCGTATCCGGTAATATGGGAGCCCACATAGCTTGGCGTGTTGGAAATAACTACTTTTATCCGGGGGTCAAAAAAGCTCTCCTGTTTAATTTCTTCCATAAAGCTCACGACATCATCCCCAATTGTTTCGGTAGAACAGGTGGTGCTGATGGCAATTACCTGCGGGCGGTAAAGGGCAATGACGTTTTCAATGGCCTCCCGTAAGTTGCTGCGCCCCCCAAAAACCACCGTGTCTTCCGTAAAAGAGCTGGTGGCGGCAATGGAAGGTTCCCGGTAGTGCCGGGAGAGGAGCATCCGTAAATAAGAGGAGCACCCCTGCGAACCGTGGGTTAAGGGCATACAGTTGTGAATCCCCTTGGAGGCCAGGATGGCTCCAAGGGGCTGGCAGGTTTTGGCCGGATTAATCACCAATGCTTTGCGCTCAACAATCTCTTTGGGCGTGTAATTAAGCATTTTTATTCTCCTTCCAGGGCGGCGTAATAAACTTCCAGGTAGGGCTGTTTACCGCCATATCTATATCCCGGGCAAATTTAAGAAAGCCTTCGAATCCGGAGTATGGCCCGCCGTAATCATACGAATGCATCTGCCGGGAAGGGATGTGCATTTTCTGGAAAACGTACTTATCCTTAATTCCCGAGCAAAATAAATCAATCCCTAATTCTTTAACCAGATATTCACATTCGTAATGGTTGTAATCATCAATGGCAATCTCGCCGTCCTTAAGGTGCGGGTAAAGTCCTTCGTAATCCAAAAGACTGGGTATTTCTTCTTTTTTCCTTTTAATTGCCTGGTCATCATAAGCCGATACAACGCTTGGGTCCCGCTCGAAATGAATATCCTCTAAAATTTTTGAGCGGCCGGTATGCACAATCTCAGGAAGGATCACCCTTCCCTCATAATCATCCCGGTGGGCAAACTCATAGCCTGCCACCACCACTTCCATGCCCAGGGTCTCAAACATGTTCTTAAAGTGGTGGGCGCGCGAACCGCCTACCAGCAGCATCACCCTTTTTCCGGCCAGCCTTTTTTTATAACTCTCAATAATGGGCATAATCCGGGCCATCTCCTGGGCAATCACCTCTTCCGTGCGTCCGGTTAATTCCGGATCGTCAAAAAATTTGGCCATATCCCTTAAGCTTTTATTTAAATCGTTGATCCCTAAATAATTAATTTTCATCCAGGGCACGCCAAACTTTTCCTCCATCATCCGGTTGGTATAATTGATTGAGCGGTGGCAAAGAAGCACACTGAGCTTTGCCCGGTGAGCCTTGGCAATCTGGTGAAAGGAAGCGTCTCCCGTAAAAGGGCTGACAATCCGGTAGCCGACTCGCTCAAAAAGCTCTTTAATCATCCAGTAGTCGCCGCCAATGTTGTACTCGCCAAAAACATTAAGGTCAAAAAGCCCCGGGTCGGCCAGTTCTTCGGTGCCGACTAAATGTTCCATTAAAGCATTGGAAGCCAGATGGTGGCCGGCCGACTGGCTTACTCCCCGGTAACCTTCACACCTCACCGGGATAATCTTAATTCTTAAATCCTCCGCGGCTTTTCTGCACACCATTTCCATATCGTCACCAATTAAGCCTACCGGACAGGTGGCGTACACCCCCATGCACTCCGGCTTGAAGATGGCGTAAGCTTCCCTAACGGCCTGGGCTAATTTCTTTTCGGCCCCAAAGACAATATCAGTTTCCATCATATCGGTGCTCAGGCAATACCCGGCAAAATCATTTTCCCCTTCCGCCGGCCGGGAAAAATTTCGCCGCGTACCCCAGGTATAGTAAGCACATCCCACCGGGCCGTGGGTAAGATCCAGAATATCTTTTACCGGCCCGAAGACCACCCCTTTAGTTCCGGCGTAAGCGCAACCCCGGTTAGTTAAGACTCCTGGCACGGCCCGGTCGTTGGCTTCAATTTTTTGCCGGGCTTCACGGGTATCCCTTACTACCACGTGCCTGCGGCGGTTTTCTCCGGCTTTTTGGGGAAAAGCCTTAAACATTTCCTCTACCACCTGCCGGCACTCTTCCGCCTTAATTGGCCTTTTTTCTTTGGCCGGCTTAGTCATGAGATAGCCTCCTTTCCGTGTTCTCCGGTTCTAATGCGCCTTGCATCCTCCACCGGACAGATAAAGATTCTTCCATCGCCAATGTTACCGGTTCGGTTTACTTTCATCAGTAAAGCCACTACCGCAGGTATAAATTCATCTTCCACCACTACGGAAATCATCCGCTTGGGCAGGTATTTCATTCTTTTTTCTTTTATTTCTTCTTCTTCTTTAAATTCAGAAGGGTAGGCAACTGATAAGCCGCGCTGCTTCCCCCGGCCATACGCCTTATACGCTGTAAAGGAAGGAAAACCAATTAACGCTAAAGCATCTTTAGTACATTCCATTTTATTCATTTGAATGACGGCCAAAACTTCCTTCATTCCTTTTACAGCCCCCTCTCCCCGGTTCTAATGGTATAAGCTTCCTCTACCGGGGTAATAAATATTTTTCCGTCGCCAATATTGCCGGTGCGGGCGGTTTCCTCAATAACTTCCACTGCCCGGGCCAGTTGTTCGTCTTCCACCACAATTATGAGCATCGTTTTGGGCAGACTGTCGTAAACTACCGTACCTACCTGAAGACCCTTTTGTTTTCCCCGGCCAAAAACATCAATTCTGGTTAGGGCGGTAAACCCGTTTGCATCCAGTGCACCGGCTACGGCATCAACTCTTTCTGGCCTGATAATGGCCCTGACCATTTTCATTCGATTACCCCCAAATCAATCATTAATTGTTCCAGTTCTTCGTATTCCATGGGCTTGGGAATGACAAAATGCTTGTTTTCGTCAATCTTCCTGGCTAAATCAAGGTAAGCTTGCGCCTGGGTTGAATCCGGAGCGTACTGAATCACCGTCTGTTTACGTATTTCCGCCTGCTGCACAATGTTATCCCGGGGGATAAACTTGATCATCCGGCTGCCAAGTTTTTCGGCGAAAGCAGAAACCAGTTCTTTTTCCCGGTCAACGTTCCGGGAGTTGCAAATAATTCCTCCTAGCCGGGTCCCGCCCGTTTCGGCAAACTTGACGATGCCCTTACAGATGTTGTTGGCCGCATACAAAGCCATCATTTCTCCGGAAGCGACAATATATATTTCCTTTGCCTTTCCTTCCCGCATGGGCATGGCAAACCCGCCGCAAACCACGTCACCTAAAACATCGTAGAAAACATAACCCAGATCATCCGTGTAAGCCCCCAGGTTTTCTAACATCCCGATGGCGGTAATAATCCCCCGTCCGGCACAACCCACGCCTGGTTCGGGACCTCCTGATTCCACGCATTTTATCCCCCCAAAACCAACCTTTAAAATATCATCCAGGTTTACCTCGCCTTCCTTGCGCAGCGTATCCAGCACGCTAGGCTGTCTTTTGCCGCCCATTAACATTCTGATGGAATCCGCTTTCGGGTCGCAGCCAATTTGCAAGATCTTTTCACCTAAGACAGCCAGGGCTGCTGTTAAATTTTGGGTGGTGGTAGACTTGCCAATCCCACCCTTACCGTAAATGGCAATCTGTCTCATTTTTTGTTATCCTTCCTTCCTTTTTTAAATTATTTTTTAAATGAACGCCCCGGCTCAAAAAGGAGGTGTTGTAATGGCCTTTTTGCCGGGGCGTCAATGACCCAAAAATAAAAGGTGCTCCTTTAAGGTGGCGGCAGCACTGCACCTTTAAGAGCACCTTTGCTTTTTAAGAAAATATAAAAACCTTTAGATAGGTTCATTCCTAACTAAAGGCTTCCTTGCCTTGAAAATACAACTATGTATATTTTTTATTAATAATAACTAAAGTTCTTTTTCTTGTCAAGAGGTTTTTTTAAATATTTTTTGATTAAAATTTTTGGATTTGTATCAAAGATGCATTTTACCACGAACAAATAACAAGAAGTCACGCAGCGCTTCTTCAGGGACATTGCTAATCTGGCTTTCTACTACCCTGTCTTCCCTACCATAATGAAAGTGTTTTGGAAAAGTTTTTACTTCATTCCAACGCCGGTGTGGAGCGTTATCATGGCGGTATATCGTACCATCAATGACTCTTCTATCCCAATGAAAACTATAGCGCCCCTTAAGTTTCAAGGAAAACCAGATGTCAACAAAACTGCCATCAGCAAGGATAATACGCATTTCATTAAGACTGGGGTTAGATACGTGAACCACTATATCGGCAAACTCTACCTGGGCAATTTCTGATAGGAGAGAAATATTTATCAGCTTCATTTAATCTCCTCCAAAAGCTTCTCCAGTTGTTCCTTTTTATATTCCAGGTGATCCAGTCTTTGAAAATCACGCCAGCTATCTTCTTCTTCTATACTGCCGTTGCGGTAAGAATTATCCATATCCTCGACCGATTTAACCCCGTATTTCCCGCATAATCTAAATATCTCAGCTTTTACCTCTAGCAACTTCTTTTCCAATAAAGTCCGCAAGCCCTGCTCTACAATATTGTCTTTTGGAAGATTAAGTTCTTTTGACAAAACATCAATCACCTTATGTACTCTGGCTTCTGTCATCTTTGTTTGCCCCCTTTTTGTAATTTTAAGGTAATTATATCTTAAAAGTATTAAAAAACCAATCTTAAAAAGCCCGCTTGGCGTAAAATTCAGTTTATCACTCTATACTAAAAGTAAAAAGTATTTTCTTTCGTCCAGGACAGTTTCTAAATGCACCGTCCGTCCTCAAAGCTGATGTACACAAGACTTTGATTATGCCATTAGCTCAGCAAAGGTTACCGGGCAGAAATATTTTCTAAATAATGAAGGAAAATCAAGATAAGTGTAGAATATTGTATTACCACTACAACGATATTTAGACTAAGCACTTACCAATCAATTTACTTTTCTTGTGGGAAAGATAGGCTTTGTAATTTTTCCTTTGTATCCAACCGACCAACATGATCAAATCATCTGTTGAGAATGTCCTCAAGGGTAATACTGCCGTAAGTAAAATCCTAAGCTGCGACAGAGTAATAATGGGTGCTTTTTTCCCCCAACCTTATCTTGATATGCCAGAGAAAGAAATGACTGAGCATGGAAATCAGGATGTGACGATTCCAGCTCGGGTACTTCCTTACCTCGTAATGATCCATCCCGAGTTCCGATTTGGTTTCTTCA